>NZ_BNTL01000009.1:0-235662 GCF_022179005.1 Pseudomonas sp. PAGU 2196
TACGCTTTCCTCAGGGCCTGTCAAGCTTTTATTTTGAAGTTTTTCGCGAGAAACTCGTTTAGCTTCAAACACTTGGCTCGCTGCTATCTCTCGTAGCGGGAGGCGAATCATACAGCTTTTAGAAGCGCTGTCAACCACCATTTCAACCGCTGACGATCTTTCGATCGAAGCCCTTACAACACCACCTGAATCGATTAACTCGTTGATACTCAAGGAGTTTCTCGTTCCAATCACGCTGGAAGTGGGGCGCATTATAAGGGGATTCGAAACCCCGTCAACCTTTAATTTCACGAAACCTTAATATCGCTAAAAACAAAGCGGGGAGACCTGTCGGCCTCCCCGCTTCTATATAGCTACACCTACTAACGATCACTCAGCCTTTAGGGTGACCCGGGCAAATGCCTTCTTACCGGCCTGGCAAACGTGTGTGGCGCCCAGTGCAAATACGAAGTCGCGATCGACCACCGCACCATCTACCTTAACGGCACCGCCATTAAGCAGATCCCGCGCCATCGCCGAGTTCTTCACCAACCCCGCCCGGTTCAGCACCGCAGCGATCGGCAGGTCTTCAGCCGCAGTAACTTCGATTTCTGGCAAGTCTTCTGGCAACTCGCCTTCCTTCATTCGGTTGCCCGCCGCACGGTGAGCATTGGCAGCAGCCTCTTCACCATGGAAGCGCGCCACGATCTCTTCCGCCAGCTTGATCTTGATGTCGCGCGGGTTCGCGCCACTGGCAACATCAGCACGGAACTGCTCGATCTCTTCCATCGAGCGGAAGCTCAGCAGCTCGAAGTAACGCCACATCAGCGTGTCCGGGATCGACACCAGCTTGCTGTACATCACCCCTGGCGCTTCCTGGATGCCCACATAGTTGCCCAGCGACTTGGACATCTTCTTCACGCCGTCCAGCCCTTCGAGCAGCGGCATGGTCACGATGTTCTGCGCTTCCTGGCCATAGGCACGCTGCAGTTCACGCCCCATCAGCAGGTTGAACTTCTGGTCGGTACCGCCCAGTTCCACGTCAGCTTTCAGTGCCACCGAGTCATAGCCCTGCACCAGCGGGTAGAGGAACTCATGGATGGCGATCGGCTGATTGGTGGTGTAACGCTTGTCGAAGTCATCCCGCTCAAGCATGCGCGCAACGGTGTACTGCGATGCCAGGCGAATGAAGTCAGCTGGCGTAAGCGTGTCCATCCAGGTGGAGTTGAACGCAACCTCGGTCTTGGCCGGGTCGAGAATCTTGAACACCTGCTGTTTATAGGTCTCGGCGTTATCAAGTACCTGCTCGCGGGTCAGCGGCGGGCGCGTGGCGCTCTTGCCGCTCGGATCACCGATCATCCCGGTGAAATCACCAATCAGGAAGATGACCTGATGCCCCAGCTCCTGGAACTGGCGCAGCTTGTTGATCAGCACCGTGTGCCCAAGGTGCAGGTCAGGCGCAGTAGGGTCGAAGCCTGCCTTGATGCGCAGAGGTTGGCCGCGCTTGAGCTTCTCCACCAGTTCCGACTCGACCAATACTTCTTCCGCACCGCGCTTGATAAGCGCCAGCTGCTCTTCAACCGACTTCATAGACAGACCCGCAAGGCTCAGATTCAAGGGGAGCCAACCATACAAGATCGGCCATCAAATACAAGTTTCGCAACGGAATGTGACCTGACCGCAGGCTTGCGGCGTCTACGCGCCCTTGCGTGAAAATGGATTTGGTTATATTTTATACAGTTATTTCATCTTCATCATGTCATTCATCTTTTCCATATTCACTTTTCTTCAAAAAGTCACCTTACCTATGACCAACGAACCGCCTAAAGCGCCCCCGCTTTATCCGAAAAGCCATCTGTTGGCCGCCAGCGGCATCGCCGCCCTGCTCAGCCTGGCACTGCTGGTATTTCCCTCCAGCGAAGTCGAAGCCAAGAAAACCACCCTCAACCTCGAACTGGAAAGCCCGGTCGAGCAACTGAAAGAAGAATCCAAGGCCGCGCCGCTGGTGCAGGCTGACGCTGAGCAAAGCTCGCCGTTCGCCCAGATCGAAGAGGCCGATTCGGCCACCGAGAAAGCCGAACAGGAAAAGCCTGCAGCAGCACCGGTAGCCGAGGCCGCCAAGCAGCCCGGCCACCGCGAAGTCACCGTAGCGCGTGGCGACACCCTCTCCACCCTGTTCGCCAAGGTCGGCTTGCCAGCCAGCGCGGTTCATGAGGTGCTGGCCAGCAACAAGCAGGCGAAGCAGTTCAGCCAGCTCAAGCACGGCCAGGTGCTGCAGTTCGAGCTCGACAAAGACGGCCAGCTGACCAACCTGCACAGCAAGGTCAGCAACCTTGAAACCATTCGCCTGACCAAAAACGCCAAGGGCTACACCTTCAACCGCGAAATCAGCAAGCCCGTGGTCCGCACGGCCTATGCCCATGGCGTGATCAAGAGCTCGTTGTCGGCCTCCGCCCAACGCGCCGGCCTTTCCCACAGCATGACCATGGACATGGCTCGCGTCCTTGGCTACGACATCGACTTCGCCCAGGACATCCGCCCGGGCGACGAATTCGACGTGGTGTACGAGCAGAAAGTCATGGATGGCAAGGTGGTTGGCACCGGCAACATCCTCTCTGCGCGCTTCACCAACCGCGGCAAAACCTACACTGCGGTGCGTTACACCAACAAACAAGGCAATACCAGCTACTACACCGCCGATGGCAACAGCCTGCGCAAAGCGTTCATCCGTACCCCGGTGGACTTCGCCCGCATCAGCTCACGCTTCTCCGCTGGCCGCAAACACCCGATTCTGAACAAAATCCGCGCCCACAAAGGCGTCGACTATGCCGCCCCCCGCGGCACACCGATCAAGGCAGCGGGTGACGGCCGTATCGAACTGGCCGGGCGCCGTGGCGGCTACGGCAACACCGTGATCATCCAGCACGGCAACCGCTACAAGACTCTTTACGGCCACATGCAAGGCTTTGCCAAAGGCATCAAGACCGGCGGCTCGGTCAAGCAGGGCCAGATCATCGGCTACATCGGCACCACCGGCCTCTCCACAGGCCCGCACCTGCATTACGAGTTCCAGGTCAACGGCGTTCACGTCGACCCGCTGAGCCAGAAAGTGCCGATGTCCGACCCGATCGCCAAGGCCGAACGCCAACGCTTCCTGCAGCAGAGCCAGCCACTGATCGCCCGCATGGATCAGGAAAAGGCCACCATGCTCGCAGCGAACAAGCGCTAAGCCATGGCGCTTTATCTGGGGGTCATGTCCGGTACCAGCTTAGATGGCCTGGACATCGCCCTGATCGAACAGCGCGAGCAGCCTCAACTGCTCGCCACTCACTATATCCCCATGCCTACCGACCTTCGCCAGGACTTGCTGAGCCTTTGCGCCAGCGGCCCTGACGAGATTGCCCGCGCTGCATTGGCCGAGAACCGCTGGGCCAGCCTGGCAGCCGAAGGCATCGGTCACCTGCTCGCGAGCCAGGGCTTGCAAGCCAATGCTGTCCGCGCCATCGGCAGCCATGGCCAGACAATCCGCCATGAACCCGCCCGCGGCTTCACGGTGCAAATCGGCAACCCGGCGCTGCTTGCCGAGCTTACCCAGATCAGCGTGATCGGCGACTTTCGACGCCGCGATGTAGCCGCTGGCGGGCAAGGGGCTCCACTGGTCCCGGCCTTTCACGAAACGCTGTTCGGCCACCTGGGCAAACGGCTCGCCGTGCTTAATGTCGGCGGCTTCAGCAACCTCAGCCTGATTGCCAACGACACGCCGGTGCATGGTTTCGACTGTGGGCCGGGCAACGTGCTGCTGGACGCCTGGATCGAGCACTCGCGCGGCCAGCATTACGATGCTGACGGCGCCTGGGCGGCGAGTGGCGTGGTGATCGAGGACCTGCTTGCGGCGCTGTTGCGCGACCCGTTCTTTGCAGGCGCCGGCCCCAAGAGCACAGGCCGCGAAGTGTTCAACCTGGCGTGGCTGCGCAGCCACCTGAGCCAGCTGCCGCCCTACCGTGCCGAGGATGTGCAGGCGACCCTGCTGGAGCTGACCGCGCGCAGCATCATCGAATCACTGTGCACTGCGCAGCAAGGCACTGAGGCACTGCTGGTGTGCGGTGGCGGGGCCCGCAACGGCACACTGATGCGCCGGCTTGCCCAACTGTTGCCAGGTGCCCAGGTGGACAGCACCGCAGCGCATGGCGTCGACCCGGACTGGGTAGAGGCCATGGCCTTTGCCTGGCTTGCCCATTGCTGCCTGGAAGGCATTCCAGCCAACCGCCCCAGCGTGACAGCAGCCCGTGGGCTGCGCGTGCTTGGCGCCATCTACCCCGCTTAACACTCCGCCAGAATGCAAAACGCCGCGCAAATGCGCGGCGTTTTCGTACAGCCCGTGATCAGATCGAGAACGAAGAACCACAGCCGCAGGTGGTGGCGGCGTTCGGGTTCTTGATGACGAAGCGCGAGCCTTCCAGGCCTTCCTGATAGTCCACTTCGGCACCTGCCAGGTACTGGAAGCTCATCGGGTCGACCACCAGCGACACGCCTTCACGCTCGACGATGGTGTCATCTTCGGCCACATCTTCATCGAAGGTGAAACCATACTGGAAGCCCGAGCAGCCACCGCCGGTCACGAACACACGCAACTTCAGACGCTCATTGCCTTCCTCGTTGACCAGGGTCTTCACCTTTTGGGCTGCCCCTTGGGTGAATTCCAGACCGGTAGGGGTGAAGGTTTCGACGCTCATGCTGATTCTCCCGGCGCAGTTGCCGCCATAAAACTCGATGACGCGCATTATCCGCTTCTCCGAGAAAAATGGTCAAGAATTGTGCGGCTTTAGTCGCGCCCACAAAAAGGCCCGCACACGGCGGGCCCCTGTGCCAGCTTACCCTGTTAAGGGAGCAGGCCCGCGTGGGACAGGCCCATACGCTCATCCAGACCGAACAGGATATTGAGGTTCTGCACCGCCTGGCCCGACGCGCCCTTGACCAGGTTGTCGATCACCGACAGCACCACCACCAGATCACCGCCCTGCGGACGATGCACAGCGATACGGCAGACGTTCGCACCGCGCACGCTGCGGGTTTCCGGGTGGCTGCCAGCGGGCATCACATCGACGAACGGTTCATCGGCATAACGCTTCTCGAACAGCGCCTGCAGATCGACCGACGTATCTGCCACGGTGGCGTACAGGGTGGCGTGGATACCCCGGATCATGGGCGTGAGGTGCGGCACGAAGGTCAGGCCAATATCCTTGCCCGCCGCCAGGCGCAAGCCCTGGCTGATTTCTGGCAGGTGGCGATGGCCCTTGACCGCATAGGCCTTCATGCTCTCGCCAGCCTCACAGAACAGCGAGCCCACTGCAGCGCCACGCCCAGCACCACTGACACCCGACTTGCAGTCGGCAATCAGGCGCGACGGGTCGGCCAGGCCAGCCTCCAGCAGTGGCAAGAAGCCCAGCTGGGTGGCCGTCGGGTAGCAGCCCGGGACCGCAATCAGGCGTGCCTGGCGGATTTTTTCGCGGTTGACTTCAGGCAGGCCATAGACGGCGTCCTTGAGCAGCTCAGGCGCGCCATGAGGCTGGCCGTACCACTTGCCCCACTCGGTAGCATCCTGCAGACGGAAGTCGGCAGACAGGTCGATCACTTTGGTGCCAGCCGCCAGCAGTTCGCCTGCCAAGGCGTGGGCGACACCATGGGGCGTTGCGAAAAACACCACGTCGCACGCCGCCAGGGCCTTGCTGTCCGGCACGCTGAACGCCAGGCCGTCATAATGGCCGCGCAGGTTCGGGTACATGTCAGCTACCGCCACGCCCGCTTCGGAGCGCGAAGTGATGACCGCCACTTCGGCCTGTGGATGCTGCGCCAGCAGACGCAACAGTTCGACGCCGGTGTAACCCGTGCCGCCGACGATACCGACCTTGATCATAACGCTTGCCCCTTATCAACGAGCCCACTGGAAAGCGCACGATAATAGGGGCGCAAGCCGCCTGTAACAACTCTTCGGGTGACCCTTCGGGCGCTTGACCACTACTATCTGACGACCGTGAAAACCTGAAGGAACTCCCTCAATGCTTTACCTATGGATCAAAGCGCTGCATATCATCAGCGTGGTCTGCTGGTTCGCCGGCCTGTTCTACCTGCCCCGGCTGTTCGTCTACCACGCCCAGAGCCAGGACAGCATCAGCCAGGACCGCTTCGTGACCATGGAGCGCAAGCTGTACCGCGGCATCATGAACCCGGCCATGATCGCCACCTATGTGTTCGGCGCCTGGATGCTCTACCTGACCCCGGGCTGGCTGAGCCAAGGCTGGCTGCACGCCAAGCTCACCCTGGTCATCCTGCTGACCGGCTACCATCACATGTGCGGCGCGCAGCGCAAACGCTTCGCCAGCGGCGCCAATACCCGCAGCCACGTCTACTACCGCTGGTTCAACGAAGTCCCGGTGCTGTTCCTGCTGGGTATCGTAATTCTCGTGGTGGTCAAACCGTTCTGACGGTAACCCCCTACAGGAGCCTTGCCATGTCATTGCCCGCCTCGCTCGAACAACGCCTGCGCCTGCCCGTGGTGGCAGCACCGATGTTCCTGATTTCCAACCCGAGCCTGGTTCTGGCCTGCTGCGCCAGTGGCGTGGTGGGCAGCTTCCCGGCGCTGAACCAGCGCGACAGTGCCGGGTTCAAGGCTTGGCTAGAAGAGATCGAGGCAGGCCTGGCACAGTTGCAAGCACCGGCCCCCTATGCGGTGAACCTGATCGTGCACCCGACCAACCCGCGCTTGCAGGCCGACCTGGCCCTATGTGTAGCGCACAAGGTGCCGATCGTCATCACCAGCCTGGGCGCGGTGAAGGAAGTGGTCGATGCCGTGCACAGCTACGGCGGCCTGGTATTCCATGATGTCACCACCCGCCGCCATGCCGAGAAAGCCGCCGAGGCCGGCGTCGATGGCTTGATCGCCGTCGCGGCGGGTGCCGGCGGCCATGCCGGTACCTGGAGCCCATTCGCCCTGGTGGCCGAAATCCGGCAGTTCTTCGACAAGACCCTGCTGCTTGCGGGCTGCATCAACCATGGCCATGAAATTCTCGCGGCACAACTGCTCGGTGCGGACCTGGCATACATGGGCACCCGCTTCATTGCCACCGCGCAAAGCCAGGCCCAGGATGCCTACAAGCAGATGCTGCTCGATGCCCATGCCGTGGATATCGTCCACACCCCGGCGGTCTCCGGTGTGCCGGCGAGTTTCCTGCGCCCGAGCCTGGAGCAGGCGGGCTATGACATGAACGCACTCAAGAGTGGTCACGAACTGGGCAAGCTCAAGCCGATCGACGACGAAGCCAAGGCCTGGAAAACCGTATGGTCGGCAGGCCAGGGGGTGGGCGATATCCATGACCTGCCGGACGCCCGCGTGCTGATCGAACGCCTGCAAAGCGAGTACCGGGAAGCCCTGGATCGCTGCCAGGGTATTCGCGCTCAGGCCTTGTAGCAAAAGGCAACACCTTGCCCAGCCAAGCTGTACACTAGGCGCCCTCTTCAGCCCCCAGGAGCCTTTGCATGACCCGTTACGCCATGATCACTGGTGCTTCCAGCGGCCTGGGCCTGGCCCTGGCGGAAGCGCTGGCACGGCGCGGGCGCAATCTGATCCTGGTGGCACGTCAGCGTGAAACGGTGGAGCCGGTGGCCGTCGAGCTGACCCAACGCTTCGGTGTCGAAGTGTTGTTCCGCGCCTGTGACCTCAGCCAGCCGCTTCGCCTTTCGGGCTTTGTGCTAGAGCTGGAAGAAGGTGAGCGGCGTATCGACCTGCTGGTCAACTGCGCGGGGCTACGCACCTACGGGCCGTTCCTGGCCCACGAGTGGGCCGACGAGCAGGACCTGCTGGAGGTCAATATCCTGGCCATGAGCCGCCTCTGCCATGCCATCGGCAACCTGATGGCTGTACAGGGTGGCGGGCAGATCCTCAATGTCGCAGGCCTGGCCGGCGTCGCACCGGGCCCCTGGATGGCGGCCTACGCGGCCAGCAAAGCTTATGTGTTGAGTTTCTCCCAAGCATTGCGCGAGGAGCTCAAGCGCACCGGCATCAAGGTCTCGGTACTCTGCCCTGGCCCGGTGCGCTCTTCGCGCCGGCGCATTCCGCGGCTCGAGGGCAGCACGCGCTGCCTCAGCCCCGAGGAAGTGGCGCTGTACACCGTGCGTGCCCTGGACAAAAACCGCACGCTGATCACCCCCGACCGACGCAATCGCTGGCTGGCGTTCGCGCCACGCCTGCTACCGCGCTGGTTGGTGCGCAAGCTCGCCGGGGTAATCCATCGCCGCTACTGCCCGGTCGGAATGGAATAGCCACTGGGCGAGCGGCGCCCGGCTGAGTACACTCGGCCCGGACCCTCACCATGGAGCAAGTGCTGTGGACGATTTATTCACCAGGATCATCAACCGGGAAATCCCGGCGAAGATCATTTACGAGGACGACCAGGTTCTGGCGTTCCACGATATCGCCCCCCAGGCGCCCGTGCATTTTCTGGTCATCCCGAAAAAGCACATCCGCACCCTCAACGATTTGACCGAAGAGGATAAAGGCCTGGCCGGCCACATCCTGTTCACTGCTCAGCGCCTGGCCAAGGAACTGGGTTGCGATGACGGCTTCCGCGTGGTCATGAACTGCAACGAGCAAGGTGGGCAGACCGTCTACCACATCCATATGCACGTACTTGGCCAACGCCAGATGCACTGGCCACCGGGCTGATCCAGGGCAAGCGACCCTTGCGCTATTGCGGTAAACTGTCGGGCACACTCTTGCGGAGGTGCCCGATGGCTACCGAACGTCACTACTCGCCGCTCGACCGCTTGTTGCTGCAGGCCGATACCGCCATGCGCACCTTGCTGCCCTTCAGCGGCCAACCGTCCCGCCCATCCCCGGCCATCGTCCAGCCGGATGCCGACCTGGACGACGCCCAGAGCCGCCACATTGCCGGCCTCATGCGCATCAACCATACCGGCGAGGTCTGCGCCCAGGCGCTGTACCAAGGCCAGGCCCTGACCGCCAAGCTGCCCCAGGTACGCAAAGCCATGGAGCACGCCGCCGAGGAAGAAATCGACCACCTGGCCTGGTGTGAACAGCGCATTCGTCAGCTGAACAGCCACCCGAGCGTGCTCAACCCATTGTTCTACGGCATGTCGTTTGGCATTGGCGCCCTCGCGGGCCTGGTCAGCGACAAGGTCAGCCTGGGCTTCGTCGCGGCCACCGAGCATCAGGTGTGCAAACACCTGGACGAACACCTGGAGCAAATCCCGCACGAGGACGAAAAGTCCCGCGCAATTCTCGAGCAGATGCGCATCGATGAAGAGCAGCACGCCGAATCTGCCCTCGAAGCGGGCGGCTATCGCTTCCCTGCCCCTGTGCGTTTCGGCATGAGCCTGCTGGCCAAGGTCATGACCAAAAGCACTTACCGCATCTGAAGGCACCCCCCATGACGGAACGATTCAGCGCCAAGGACCTGGCGCGTGCCGTGCAAGCCGGCATCCTTCAGCCGGGCCAAGACCAGGCCCTGCTGCAGTTTCTGCGCCAGCAACCGGCAACACGTGGCAGCTTTCAGCTGGCGCATGTCGCCTTCTATTTCGGCGCCTTGCTCATCATGGCCGCCATGGGCTGGCTGCTGACCGAAGCCTGGATGTCGATCGGCGACTGGGCACTGCTGGCCATTGCCACCTTGTACATCGTCCTGCTAACCCTCTTTGCCCTTAATTTGCAACGGCGCGCTCAGCCGATTGCAGCCGGTGTACTGGCGGCGGTCGCGGTCAGCATCGTGCCGCTGGCGGTATTCGCCATCGAGCGCCTGGTGGGCTGGTGGCCGATGGATGACAGGCAAACCGCCTATCACCAGTACTACACCTATGTGCAGGGTGGCTGGCTGATGATGGAAGCGGCAACTGTTATTGCCGGGTTGCTCATGCTAAGGCTGATCCCCTTCCCGTTCATCATGATGCCGATTGCCGTGGCGCTGTGGTTCATGTCGATGGACCTCAGCGAATGGTTCTATGGCTCGCCGTTCAGCTGGGAACAACGACGCGAAGTGTCGCTGTGGTTCGGCTTGGGCATGCTGCTGGTGTTTCTGGTGGTGGACGGCCGCACGCGTGAGGACTACGCCCACTGGGGGTATCTGGCTGGGCTAGCGGCGTTCTGGGGGGGGTTGACCTTGGTAGACAGCGGCAGCGAATTGGGCAAGGCCCTCTACTGCCTGATCAATATCGGCCTGATGGGCATCGCCGTGCTGTTACGCAGGCCGGTGTTCATGGTGTTCGGGGCATTGGGCGTGGCGGCTTACCTGGGGTACCTGTCTTACGAGGTATTCGCCGAATCGCTGCTGTTCCCAGTGGTGGTGACGGCGATTGGTCTGGGGGTTATCTGGCTGGGTCTGGTTTACCAGAAGCGGCGGGAGCGGTTGAGCCAGGCCTTCAGAAACGTATTACCGCAGTGGTTGCGAGTGGCCCTTCCGGCGCTGCGTAACTGACGTTAGCTGGGGCCGCTTCGCGGCCCCAACAATCCAGCACTTAACCCAGCTCTACAATCTCGTAACCGTGGGTAATCTCGACACCTGCACGCTCCAGCATGATCGAAGCCGAGCAGTACTTCTCCGCCGACAGCTCCACGGCGCGTTTGACCTGGGCCTCTTTCAAGCCACGGCCCTTGACCACGAAGTTCATGTGGATCTTGGTGAACACCTTCGGGTCTTCACTGGCGCGCTCAGCCTCCAGAAACGCCTCGCAGCTTTCCACGGCCTGGCGCGACTTCTTCAAGATGCTCACCACATCGAAACTGCTGCAACCACCCAGGCCCAGCAACAGCATTTCCATCGGGCGCACGCCCAGGTTTCGGCCACCGGCCTCGGGTGGGCCGTCCATCACGACGACATGCCCGCTCCCCGACTCGCCGAGGAACATCGCGTCACCGGCCCACTGGATACGTGCCTTCATCTACCCGGACTCCTAATATTCGGAAAAGGGTGTCAGCTTAGACCTTGTGTGGCTGTCGGAAAAGCTCGAGACGTGTCGGTTTAGTACCGAAACATCCTGTAGTGTCTGATAAGCTGGCGCCAAATGACTGGCGCGTTCTGCCAGACACTCTCTATAAGAAACCTATGCGTCGTATCGAACAGGATTTCGTGATGGTTGCCTCCGCCCTACCCGCCAAGATCAAGAACATCGACAAACTGCTGGTGCACTGCCAACGCCGCCGCTACACCGCTAAAAGCAACATCATCTGCGCCGGCGACAAGGCCGAAACACTGTCGTTCATCATCAAGGGTTCGGTGACCATCCTGATCGAGGACGACGATGGTCACGAAATGATCATTGCCTACCTCAACAATGGCGATTTCTTTGGCGAGCTGGGCCTTTTCGAGCCCGTAGAAGGCGAGCAGCAGCGCAGCGCCTGGGTCCGCGCCAAGACTGAATGCGAAGTAGCAGAGATCAGTTACGACAAGTTTCGCGAACTCTCCCGCCAGGACCCCGACATCCTCTACGCCCTGGGCGGCCAGATGGCCCAGCGCCTGCGTAACACCACGCGCAAGGTTGGCGACCTGGCCTTCTTCGATGTCACCGGGCGTGTTGCCCGCTGCCTGCTCGAACTGTGCAAACAACCCGATGCGATGACCCACCCGGACGGTATGCAGATCAAGATCACTCGGCAGGAGATTGGGCGTATCGTCGGTTGTTCGCGGGAGATGGTCGGCCGCGTCCTCAAAGACCTCGAGGAACGCAGCCTGGTGCAGGTCAAGGGCAAGACCATGGTGGTCTACGGTACCCGTTAGTCCTTGGGCAAATCAGCCAGCACCTTGGCATAAGCCTGTGACAGGCGCTCGAACCAGGGCGCTTGGGGCGCCACTTCGTGCAAGGCAATATGCGCATCGGCGCGGCAGCGCTGCTCCAGCTCGCAGCATTCGTTGAAGCGGTTGACTGCCGCGACCATCGATTCACGCTCGTTATCCAGCAGCAACGCGCCATGCACCAACACCACCGGGCGTTTGCCACCCAGCCCCTGGCGCCAGCGTTGGGCCGTGCCGACCAGTTTGCGGCCATTGAGGTTGACGTTATAGCGGCCGTCGCAGAACGCACCGTCGATCTCGCCCACCGAAGCCACCCCGCCCCACTCGCGTAGTACTTCGCACAACGGCAAGCAAAGGCGCTCGTAGGCATTTTCGATGCGACCATGGTCACCTTCACTGCGCGGCGCCACATAGACCAGCGCCACATTGACCGTGGCATGCGACTGCGGCACCGGTTCACCGCCGGTCTCGCGCAACAGCACCGGCCAGCCAGCGATCGCCAGCTCGGCACAGGCGGCTTCGAAGTTGTCCAGACGGCTCATGCGCCGCGGCATGACCAGGGCATGGTCGGTCGGGCGCCAAAACAGCACACCGCTGTCGCGTTCGCCGCGGCAGACGGCGGCCAGCAGGTCCTGTTCGGCATGCAGGCCTTGTTCAACGGTCAGTGCCAGGGGTTGATCGGTCATTGATCCACCTTTGATGTTGTTATCGATCCCCGCAGGTTCAACACAGCCACAAGGGCGCCGAAGTACCTGTGGGTGCGGGTTTACCCGCGAAAGGGCCATTACAGGCATACAAAAAAGCCGGCAGTCACGCCGGCTTCGTTTCGATCAGTCCAGTGGCTGAACAGTCTTCTTCACCTGCTCCGGGAAGAACAACCGCTGCAATTCCAGCCCAGGCTGATCAGCGCGCATGAACGCCTCACCCACCAGGAACGAGTAAACCTCGTTGATTGCCATCAGCTCTACATCGGCCCGGTTGAGGATACCGCTCTCGGTAATCGCCAGGCGATCACGCGGAATACGCGGCAGCAGGTCAAGGGTGGTTTCCAGGCTGACCTCGAAGGTGTGCAGGTTGCGGTTGTTCACCCCCACCAGCGGCGTGTCGAGGGTTTTCAACGCACGCTCCAGCTCATCGCCGTCATGCACTTCGACCAACACATCTAGGCCGACATCCTTGGCTGTGGCAGCCAGTTCAGCCATCTTCACGTCATCCAGCGCCGAGACGATCAACAGCACGCAGTCAGCGCCCAGTGCACGGGCCTCGACGATCTGGTAGGGGTCGATCATGAAATCCTTGCGGATCACCGGCAACGACACTGCCGCGCGCGCCTGCTGCAGGTACACATCCGCGCCTTGGAAGTAATCCACATCGGTCAACACCGACAGGCAGGTCGCCCCGCCCTTCTCGTAGCTGACGGCAATTTCCGCTGGCACGAAGTGCTCGCGGATCACGCCCTTGCTCGGCGACGCCTTCTTGATCTCGGCAATGACCGCCGGCTGCTTGCGCTTGGCCTGCTCGATCAGCGCATTGGCAAAGCCACGTGGCGCGTCGGCGGCCTTGGCCAGGCGCTCCAGCTCAGCCAGGCTGACCCGGGCACTGCGCTCGGCCACTTCCTCAACTTTGCGAGCGATGATCTTTTCCAGCACGGTCGGTACGCTCATGCTTCGTTCTCCAGCTTGAATACGGCGGTGAAGGCACCCAGCTCCTGCAGTTTTTCCCAGGCAAGGCCGGTGTGCAGCACGTCATGGGCAAGTTCCACGCCCTGTGCCAGGGTCATGGCATGATCCGCGGCGTACAGCGCGGCGCCCGCATTGAGCACGATCATTTCCGCGGCTTTCTGGCCGTTCTCGGTCTTGCGTCGGCCCAGGGCATCACGAATCAACTCGAAAGAGGCCTGTGGGCCTTCAACCGCCAGGCCATGCAGGCTCTGGCTCTTCATGCCGAGGTCTTCAGGCTCTACCCAATACTCGGTGATCTGGCCATTTTTCAGCTCGGCGACAAACGTCGGCGCCGCCAGGCTGAACTCGTCCAGGCCGTCCTTGGAATGCACCACCAGCACGTGCTTGCTGCCCAACCGCTGCAGCACTTCGGCCAGCGGGCGGCACAGGGCCTGGGTGAATACGCCGACCACCTGGTGCTTCACACCGGCCGGATTCGTAAGCGGGCCCAGCATGTTGAACAGGGTGCGCAGGCCCAACTCACGGCGCGGGCCAGCGGCGTACTTCATTGCCTTGTGATGGCTCTGGGCAAACATGAAGCCGATGCCCAGGCTGTCGATGCAGCGGGCGACCTGCACGGGGGTCAGGTTCAGGTAGATGCCAGCGGCTTCCAGCAGGTCTGCGCTACCGCTCTTGCCCGAGACCGCACGGTTACCGTGCTTGGCCACCGGGCAACCGGCCGCGGCGAGCACAAACGAGGAGGCGGTGGAGACGTTGAAGATGTTGGCGCCATCGCCACCGGTGCCGACGATATCGACCACGCCATCGAGGCTCTTCAGCTCGACCTTGTCGGCCAGCTCACGCATCACCGACACCGCGCCGACGATCTCGTCGATGCTCTCGCTTTTCATGCGCATGCCCATCAGGAAGGCGCCGATCTGCGCCTCACTGCATTGACCGGTCATGATCTGACGCATGACGTCGCTCATTTCTTCGGTGGACAAGTCCAGATGACCGACGATGCGGCTCAGCGCGCTCTTGATATCCATGTTCGATCCTTAGCGGCGGCCGCCGGTCTGCTTGAGGAAGTTGGCGAACAGCTCGTGGCCCTGCTCGGTGAGGATGGACTCGGGGTGGAACTGCACCCCTTCGATATTCAGGGTCTTGTGGCGCAAGCCCATGATCTCGTCGACCGTACCGTCTGCATGGGCAGTCCAGGCAGTGACTTCCAGGCAATCGGGCAGGGTTTCACGCTTGACCACCAGGGAGTGGTAGCGAGTCACGGTCAGCGGGTTGTTGAGGCCGGCGAACACGCCCAGGTCGCGGTGCAGCACAGGGCTGGTCTTGCCGTGCATCACCTGGCGGGCACGCACGACGTCGCCGCCAAATGCCTGGCCGATCGACTGGTGGCCTAGGCAGACGCCCAGAATCGGCAGTTTGCCAGCAAAGCGCAGGATCGCCTCGATCGACACACCCGCCTCGCTCGGCGTGCAGGGGCCAGGGGAGACAACGATGCGCTCCGGGTTGAGGGCTTCGATTTCAGCGATGGTCATTTCGTCATTGCGAATGACCTTGACCTCGGCACCTAGCTCGCCGAGGTATTGGACGACGTTGTAAGTGAATGAGTCGTAGTTGTCGATCATCAGTAACATCGGGCTAAACCTCTTGAATCTACTGACTTCAGAATACGAACCTTCCTACACCGCCCGCAGCATGGCATTGCCACTAAGGGCATTCGGAAACGGATAAGAAGGCAAACAGAAACGGGCCGGGCTGGCCGGCAGGAGATAAAGTCAGGCGCGCCAACGCCAACGGGCGTGGGCCTTGATAACGCGCATCAAGAGTTTGCTGACGATCAACACAGGATAGGTCTCGCTCATACGTCCCGGCACAGTAGCCTACCGGGGCGATGGGCGCAATATGCCTGTAAACACGGGGAAACGAATGGACTTGGGAGACAAGCCCCGCGATTTGCTATGGTCGATCGGGTAGTCCTCATAAAAACAAAGAAAAGGATGTTCTCTGATGCGAAAAGCTCCCTTGTTGCGCTTTACCCTCGCCTCTTTGGCCCTGGCCTGCAGCCAGGCATTCGCTGCCCCTTCCCCTTATTCGACCTTGATCGTTTTTGGCGACAGCCTGAGTGATGCCGGCCAGTTTCCTGACCTGACCGGCGGTACGGCAGGCCAGCGTTTCACCAACCGCGATGCCGACGGTAACTTCGCGCCGGTTTCGCCGATGATTCTTGGCGGTCGGCTGGGCATCGGGCAAGACGAACTCAACCCCTCCACGTCGGTCGGCATCCGGCCTGATGGCAACAACTGGGCAGTGGGCGGCTACACGACACAGCAGATTCTCGATTCGATCACCGAGTCATCGAAAGTGATCGTCCCCCCCAATGGGCCGGCGCCAGGCTTTGTCTTCCGTGAACGCCCCGGCTACCTGGCCAATGGCCTGCGCGCCGACCCCAACGCGCTCTATTACCTCACCGGTGGCGGTAACGACTTCCTCCAGGGCCTGGTGAACAGCCCCGCCGATGCCGCCGCTGCTGGAGGCCGGCTGGCTGCCAGCGCCCAAGCCCTGCAACAAGGCGGCGCCCGCTACATCATGGTCTGGTTGCTGCCCGACCTGGGCCAAACACCGAACTTCAGCGGCACCCCGCAACAGAACCCGCTGTCGCTGCTGTCGGGCGTGTTCAACCAGTCACTGCTCAATCAACTCGGGCAGATCGACGCCGAGATCATCCCACTGAACATTCCGGTATTACTGGCTGAGGCCTTGGCCAGCCCGACCCAATTCGGCTTGGCCAGCGGCCAGAACCTGGTCGGCACCTGCTACAGCGGTCAAGGCTGCGTCGAAAACCCGGTCTACGGCATCAACGGCGCCACTCCGGACCCAACCAAACTGCTGTTCAACGACTCGGTACACCCGACCATTGCCGGCCAGCAGTTGATAGCTGATTACGCCTACTCGATCATCTCCGCCCCCTGGGAACTGACCCTGTTGCCGGAAATGGCCCACGCCACCCTGCGCGCCCACCAGGACGAGCTGCGCAACCAGTGGCAAACGCCCTGGCAAGCCGTGGGGCAATGGCAGGCCTTCGTCGCCACCGGCGCACAGGACCTGGACTTTGACGGCCAGCGCAGCGCGGCCAGCGGCGATGGCCGCGGCTACAACCTGACCCTGGGTGGCAGCTACCGTTTGAACGATGCCTGGCGCCTGGGCCTGGCGGGTGGCGTATACCGGCAGAAACTGGAGGCGGGTGAACAGGACTCGGACTACAAGCTCGACAGCTACCTGGCCACGGCGTTTGCCCAATACCGCCAGGACCACTGGTGGGCCGATGCTGCACTGACGGCCGGGCACTTGGACTACAGCGACCTCAAACGCACCTTCGCCCTCGGCGTGAATGACCGCAGCGAAAAAGGCGATACCGATGGTGAGGCGTGGGCGGTGACGGGCCGGCTGGGTTACAACCTGGCCGCCGAGAGCAGCCCGTGGCAACTGGCGCCGTTCATCAGCGCCGACTATGCCCGGGTCAAGGTCGATGGTTATGACGAGAAGAGCGGGCGCTCGACAGCGCTGGGCTTCGATGACCAGGAACGTACCTCGCGGCGGCTGGGCATCGGGCTGTTAGGCAGTGTGCAGGTGGCAACGGGGACGCGGCTGTTTGCCGAGGTTGCCCAGGAGCACGAGTTCGAGGATGACCAACAGGACGTGACGATGCACCTGACGACGTTGGCGGCGCACGACTTCACCCTGACCGGGTACACGCCGCACAGTGACCTGACCCGGGCCAGCTTGGGCTTGAGCCATGAGCTGATGGCGGGGGTGCATGTGCGAGGGAATTACAACTGGCGCAAGAGTGATGAGTTGACGCAGCAGGGGGTGAGTTTGGCGGTCAGCTTGGACTTCTGAGTGGTTTGGGCCCTGAGGAAGCGGGTTCACCCGCTCCCTCATGCCGGCGAGGGGCTGCACAGCAGCCCCAAATTCCCACAATTACTTGGTAGAGGTCTGCTCAGCCAACGCCACCGCGCGGAACATCGCGCGGCGCTTGTTGATGGTTTCTTCCCACTCCAGCGCCGGCACGGAGTCGGCCACGATGCCGCCACCCGCCTGCACATGCAGCTCGCCGTCCTTGATCACCGCGGTACGGATGGCAATCGCGGTGTCCATGTTGCCGTTCCAGGCAAAGTAGCCCACTGCACCGCCGTAAACGCCACGCTTGACCGGCTCCAGCTCGTCGATGATTTCCATGGCGCGGATTTTCGGTGCACCCGACAACGTGCCGGCTGGCAGAATCGCCCGCAATGCATCCATGGCGGTAAGGCCTTCACGCAGCTGACCGGTGACGTTGGACACAATGTGCATCACGTTGGAGTAACGCTCGATCACCATCTTCTCGGTCAGGCGCACGCTGCCGGTCGAGGACACACGGCCCACGTCGTTGCGGCCCAGGTCGATCAGCATCAGGTGCTCGGCAATCTCTTTCTCGTCCGACAGCAAGTCGTCTTCCAGCGCACGGTCGGCTTCTTCCGTCGCACCCCGTGGGCGCGTACCGGCGATCGGGCGCACGGTGACCAGGTTGTCCTCGACACGCACCAGCACTTCAGGCGAACTGCCGACCACATGGAAGTCGCCGAAATTGAAGAAGTACATGTACGGCGTCGGGTTGAAGCAGCGCAACGCACGGTACAGGTCGATGGGCGCAGACTTGAAGTCGATCGACATGCGTTGGGACGGCACCACCTGCATGCAGTCACCGGCCAGGATGTACTCTTTGATGCGGCCAACCGCGTTCTCGTAATCCTCGCGGGTATAGCTGGAGCGGAATTCCGGCTCGGCGGCGAGCGGGCCGCTCAGGTCCAGGCCACGGCGCGGGGTAATCGGCTGGCGCAGGGTCTCCAGCAAACCGGCCAGGCGAGCCTTGCCCTGTTCGAAGGCTTGCTCTTCGGCCGGGTCGACCAGCACGATTGCATGCATCTTGCCCGCCAGGTTGTCGAACACCACCACGGCGTCAGACACCATCAGCAGGATATCCGGCACGCCCAGCGGGTCCGGGTTCGGGCTCGCGCCCAGACGCTTCTCCACATAGCGCACGCAGTCATAGCCGAAGTAGCCGACCAGCCCACCGTTGAAACGCGGCAGCCCGGGAATATCCGCGACCTTGTAGCGGTCCTTGAAGGACTCGACGAAGGCCAGCGGGTCGTCGACGTCGTGGCGCTCTACCTCGACGCCATCCTGCAGGATACTGACGTGGTAGCCATGCACACGCATCACCGTGCGCGATGGCAAGCCGATCATCGAGTAACGCCCCCACTTCTCGCCGCCCTGTACGGACTCGAGCAAATAGGAGTTGGGCTGGTCGGCCAGTTTCAGGTAGATCGACAGCGGCGTGTCGAAGTCGGCCAGGGTTTCACAGGCCAGGGGGATGCGGTTGTAGCCGGCAGCGGCCAGGCGCAGGAATTCTTCGCGGGTCATGAGTAGCCTCGTGGCAAGCAGCAGTAAGGTCAGGCAAACGGACGGGCCGGCAGCGGCCGGCGAGCAGAAGTCAGGCGCGCCAACGCCAACGGGCCAGGGCCTTGATGACTTTCATCCAGAATTTGCCAGTAACCGCCACGGTGGACTCTCTGTCTTGTGAGGCTTGAAGGTCCGCCAACGTTATCCCAGTGGCCGGGTCTGCGCAACCGGGCAGCAATGCACGCAGGTCGTCGATCACCAGGCTCGGCGATTCGTCGTTGATCGGCCGGCCGTGGTTGTAGCCGTAGGTCAGGCCCACGCACTGCACACCGGCAGCCTTGGCGGCCAGCACATCGCTGCGCGAATCGCCGACGAACAGCGACTGTTGCGGCGTGACACCGGCCATCTGCATGACGAACAGCAGTGCCGCGGGGTCGGGTTTCTTTTGTGGCAGGGTGTCTCCGCCGATGATCCAGCGGAAGTAGCGACCGATCTTCATCTGGTCCAGCAGCGGGGCGACGAAGCGCTCGGGCTTGTTGGTGATCAGCGCCATCTCCACGCCTTGCTTGCGCAGCCAGCGCAGGGTGTCGCGCACGCCGGGGTAGACCACGGTCAGTTCATGGCTTTCGGCATAAGCCTCCATGAACAGCGCCAGCGCCTGTTCGGCCAGCGCATCGTCCACCGAGGCATGCTCGATGCCCCCGGCCAGCGCCCGGCGCACCAGCACCTGGGCGCCGTTGCCAACCCAGTGGCGTACGGCGTCCAGGCCCGCTGGCGGGCGCCCAAGTTCGAGCAGCATGCGGTCCACGGCGGCGGCCAGGTCTGGCACGGAGTCGATCAGGGTACCGTCCAGATCGAACATCACCAGCCTTGGCAGCGTCCCTGGGAACAGCTGCTCGAAGCCGCTCATGGGCGGGCCTGGGCCAGTTCGGCGCGCATTTTGGCGATGACTTCCTGATAGTCCGGGGCATTGAAGATGGCCGAACCGGCGACGAAGGTGTCAGCGCCAGCAGCGGCGATTTCGCGGATATTGTTGACGTTGACGCCACCGTCGATTTCCAGACGGATATCACGGCCACTGGCGTCGATCAGCGCGCGCGCCTCACGCAGCTTGTCGAGGGTGCCCGGGATGAACTTCTGCCCGCCAAAGCCTGGGTTGACGCTCATCAGCAGGACCATGTCGACTTTGTCCATCACATACTTGAGCACATCCAGGCTGGTCGCCGGGTTGAACACCAGGCCGGCCTTGCAACCACCGTCGCGGATCAGCTGCAGCGAGCGGTCGATGTGCTGGCTGGCTTCCGGGTGGAAGGTGATGTAAGTGGCGCCGGCATCGATGAAGTCGCCGATGATACGGTCGACCGGGCTGACCATCAGATGCACATCGATCGGGGCGGTCACGCCGTACTTGCGCAGGGCGGTGCACACCATCGGGCCGATGGTCAGGTTGGGGACGTAGTGGTTGTCCATCACATCGAAGTGAACGATGTCGGCACCCGCGGCCAGCACCTTGTCGACGTCCTCGCCCAAGCGGGCGAAATCGGCGGAGAGAATGGAGGGGGCAATAGCGTAGGGCTGCATGGCGCACCTGTAGGTCAGAATCACGGTGGCGCGCATTGTAACTCAGGCGAACGGGTAGAGGCTGATTGGTATCAATCCGTGTCGACCGGCTGTTTCAACCTGTACCGGCCTCTTCGCGATCCGACTTGCCCCGCGAAGAGGCCGGCACTGGCAACCTCAATCAAGCAGGCTGCTGGGTTCTCAGCTTCTCGCTACGCCCACGCAACCACTCCAGGGTCAGCAGCAGCACCACCGAAAACGCGATCAGCAACGTGGCCGCCGCCGCAATGGTCGGGCTCAGGTTCTCGCGGATTCCGCTGAACATCTGCCGTGGCAAGGTCGCCTGCTCAGGCCCGGCGAGGAACAACGTCACCACCACCTCGTCGAACGACGTCGCAAAGGCAAACAGCGCACCCGAGATCACCCCCGGGGCGATCAACGGCAGCGTTACCCGGCGGAACGCCACCAGCGGCGAAGCGCCCAGGCTAGCCGCCGCGCGCACCAGGTTGTAGTTGAAGCCCTGCAACGTCGCCGACACGGTGATGATGACGAACGGCACACCCAACACCGCATGCACCAGGATCAACGAGGTAAAGCTGTTGCCCATCCCCAGTGGCGCGAAGAACAGGTAACTGGCCACACCGACGATCACCACCGGCACCACCATCGGCGAAATCACCAGCGCCATCACCAGCGACTTGCCCGGGAAGTCGCCGCGGGTCAGGCCAATCGCCGCCAACGTACCGAACACCATCGCCAGCACCGTGGCCGCCGGAGCGACGATGATGCTGTTCTTCAGTGCCCGCATCCACTCGGCAGAGCCGAAGAAGTCCTGGTACCACTGCAGCGAAAAGCCCTGCAACGGGTACACCAGAAAGCTGCCACTGTTGAACGACAGCGGCACGATCACCAGCACCGGCAAGATCAGAAACAGCAGGATCAAGCCGCAAAGGATGCGCAGGCTGTAGTACCAGACCCGCTCCACGGGTGACATGTAAGGGCTCAGCATGACAAGGCTCCTCAGCTCAGGCGCAGGCGGCTGGCGCCGACCAGCCAGCTATAGATCAGGTACAACAGCACGGTCGCCAACAGCAGCAGGCCGCCCAGCGCGGTCGCCATGCCCCAGTTGATGCTGGTGTTGGTATAGAAAGCCACGAAGTAGCTGACCATCTGGTCGTTCGGGCTGCCCAGCAATGCCGGGGTGATGTAGTAGCCGATCGCCAGGATGAACACCAGCAGGCAGCCCGCGCCAACACCGGCGTAGGTCTGCGGGAAGTACACCCGCCAGAAGCTGGCGAACGGGTGGCAACCCAGCGAGATGGCCGCACGCATGTAGCTGGGCGAAATGCCCTTCATCACGCTGTACAGCGGCAGGATCATGAACGGCAGCAGGATATGGACCATCGAGATGTACACACCGGTACGGTTGAACACCAGCTCCAGCGGTTCATCGATGATGCCCATGGCCATCAGCGCACTGTTGATCAACCCGCCCGACTGCAGCAGCACGATCCACGCCGCCACCCGCACCAGGATCGAGGTCCAGAACGGCAGTAGCACCAGAATCATCAGCAGGTTGCTCTGCCGGGCCGGCAGATTGGCCAGCAAGTACGCCAGCGGGTAGGCCAGCACCAGGCAGATGGCGGTGATCACCACCCCCATCCACAGGGTGCGGGCAAAGATATCCAGGTAAATGGCCTGGTCAGGCGTGGCCTTGGCCAGCTCGCCAAGGTCATCGATACGGTGGTCGAGCGACGCCAGCAGGTAAAACGAGGTGACCGAGCTGGTATTGCGGCGGATCGCCTGCCAGTAGGCCGGGTCGCCCCAACGCTCATCGAGGGTTTGCAGTGCTTCTTTATAAGAGGCAGGTTCAGCCTTGAACGGTAACGCTCGTGCGGTCTTGGTCAACAGGCTGCGGTAGCCCGCCAGTTCCATGTTCAGGCGCTTGGAGAGGTCGCCCAGGGTCTGGTTCTTGCGCGACTCGGCCAGGTCCTGGCTCAGTGCCTTGTATACCGCCTCACCGGGCAAGCTCTTGCCATCCCACTGCGACACCGCTTCGACGGTACGCGGCAGGCCGGCGACCACCTCCGGGTTGCCGACGCTCTTGTACAACAGCGCTGCGATCGGCACCAGAAACACCAGCAGAAGGAACAGCGCCAACGGCGCGATCAACGCCTGCGCCTTCCAGCGGTTGACCCGCTCGGCGTGCTTGAGGCGCTGCTTGAGACTTGGACCTGCGCCTTCGTTGAGGGGCACTGCAATGGCCATGGCGAACTCCGTAAAAACCGGCTGAAATCAGGGCTGCTGCGCAGCCATCGCCGGCAAGCCGGCTCCCACAGATACAGCGTTGGGCTCAGGCGCTACGCCTGGCCGGTGGGAGCCGGCTTGCCGGCGATGAGCCGCGTAGCGGCTCCTTGTCGTTTACTTCTTCGCCGCCCAGGCGTTGAAGCGTTGCTCCAGCTGCTCGCTGTTGTCAGCCCAAAAGCCCACGTCGATCTGCACCTGATTGGCAATGTTTTCAGGCGTGGTCGGCATGTCTTTCTTCACCTCGTCCGACAGCAGGCTCACGGCGTTGGAGTTGGCCGGGCCGTAGGCGATGTTCTCGGAGTAGGTTTTCTGCTGCTCGGGCTTGACGCTGTAGGCAATGAACCTCTTCGCCTCATCGACGTTCTTGGCACCTTTTGGAATTGCCCACGCATCGAAATCGTAGATGCCGCCGTTCCACACCACCTTGAGGTTGCTCTCTTTCTGCACGGCGGCGATCCGGCCGTTATAGGCCGAGCTCATGACCACGTCACCCGAGGCCAGGAACTGCGGCGGTTGGGCGCCGGCTTCCCACCACTGAATGCTGGGTTTGAGTTCGTCGAGCTTCTTGAAGGCGCGGTCTTGGCCCTCCTTGGTCACCAGCACCTTGTACACATCCTTGGGCGCAACGCCATCGGCCATCAAGGCGAATTCCATCGTGTACTTGGCGCCTTTGCGCAGGCCACGCTTGCCCGGGAATTTCTTGGTGTCCCAGAAATCGGCCCAACTGGTAGGCGCCGTCTTGAGCTTGTCAGCGTTGTAGGCCATGACCGTGGACCAGACGAAGAAGCCCACGCCACAAGGCTGGATGGCACCCGGCACATAGTCGGCTGCATCGCCGAACAGCGCAGGGTCGAGTTCTTCGAACATGCCCTCGTCGCACCCGCGAGACAGCTCTGGCGACTCGACTTCCACCAGGTTCCAGGACACGCTCTTGGTGTCGACCATGGCCTTGACCTTGGCCATTTCACCGTTGTACTCACCGGCGACGATCTTGCCGTTACCCGCCTTTTCCCAAGGCTCGTAGAACGCCTTGACCTGGGCGGCCTTGTTGGCGCCACCGAAAGAGATCACCGTCAGGTCGGCCGCCATGGCCTGGCCAGCGGCGAACAGCCCCAGGGCCAGGGCCGTCAGTTTCAACTGCTTGCGCATTATTATTCTCTCCACAGTACAGGGTTGGTGAAGCAATCCATCAATGGGCTTCGGCAATCGGATCGAGCGCGCGGGCGTGCTCCACCTCCCAGCCCAGCGGTACCACATCGCCCACGGCCAGCGCCGGGTCGAGCTCGGCGATCGGCTGCTTCACGAAGAAGTCGGCCTTGCCACAGACTTCCAGGCGCACCCGTACGTGATCGCCCAGGTAAATGAACTCGGCCACACGGCCAGAGAAGCGGTTGACGCAACGTTCGCTGTGGCCATTGAGGCGCACCCGTTCCGGGCGGATCGACAAGGTCACCGGCTCGCCGGCCTGGCCGACATTCACCGCCAGCGCCTCGACCCGCTCGCCCCGCGCCAGCTGCACCTGGCAGCGATGGCCATCACTGGCCAGCAGGGTGCCGTTGATGCGGTTGTTCTCGCCGATGAAGTTGGCGACGAAGGTGTTGCACGGCTTTTCATAGAGCGTGCGCGGGTCGGCGATCTGCTGGATTTCGCCCTGGTGGAACACCGCCACCCGGTCAGACATGGTCAGCGCCTCGCCTTGGTCGTGGGTCACATACACCACAGTCACCCCCAGGCGCTGGTGGATATGCTTGATCTCCATCTGCATGTGTTCACGCAGCTGCTTGTCGAGTGCGCCCAGGGGTTCGTCCATCAGCACCAGCTGTGGCTCGAACACCAGGGCCCGCGCCAGGGCCACCCGCTGCTGCTGGCCACCCGACAGCTGGCCGGGGTAGCGCTTGGCAAAGGCATTGAGCTGCACCATGTTGAGCACACGCTTGACCCGCTCGCTGATGTCAGTCTTGTTCAGGTTGCGCACGGTCAGCGGGAAGGCCAGGTTCTCGGCCACGGTCATGTGTGGGAACAGCGCGTAGTTCTGGAACACCATGCCGATGTCGCGCTTGTGCGGCGGCACGTTGTTGATCGAGCGCCCGGCCAGCTGGATCTCGCCGGCGGTGGGGGTTTCGAAACCGGCCAGCATCATCAGGCTGGTGGTCTTGCCCGAGCCGGACGGGCCGAGCAAGGTGAGGAACTCGCCCTTGCGGATGTCCAGGTTGAGGTCTTTGACGATCAGCGACTCGCCGTCGTAGCTCTTCTGCACACCACGGAAGCTGACCAACGTTTCGCTGGTTGCAGCGTTCGAATTCGCCTCGCTCATGCCTGCACCTTCTTGTTGGATGACTGCGTAGGCAAAGACTAGACAAGACGCAAACGCCCGAAAATCGGGGGTGCTGAGAGAATGCCATCATCCAGATGGAAGATTCTGTGTAGGGATTGCCCTACAAGAATGGCGGGATTGGAATGGACCCCAGGCACACCACTTCACCTTGTGGGAGCGGGCTTGCCCCGCGAATGCGCCACCCCAGGCAATGAGGTTGAGCTTGCCGGCCCTTTCGCGGGGCAAGCCCGCTCCCACAGTACTCGCTCATTGCCAACCGTCAGGCCATGTCGCAACCAGAACACTCAGACCAGCTTGTGCTCCATGGCGTACTTCACCAGTTCCGCCAGCGAGTTCACCTTGAGCTTCTGCATCAACCGCGCCTTGTGGGTACTGATGGTCTTGCTCGACAGCGCCAGTTGCTGGGCAATGTCGTTGACGTTGGCGCCCTGGGCCAGGCGCTCGAACACCGAAAACTCCCGCTCCGAGAGCAGCGTGTGCAACGGCCGGGACTCGGTCAGGCCCACCTCGAAGACCATGCGGTCGGCCAGCGCTGGGTCGATGTAGCGCCCGCCCCCGGCAACCCGCCGAATAGCGGTCAGCAGCAAGGCAGGGTCACTGTCCTTGGTGGCATAACCTGCGGCACCGGCCTTGAGCGCCCGCGCCGCCATCTGCGCCTCATCATGCATCGACAGCATCAGGATCGCCGGAGGGTCGTTCAGGGCGCGGATTCTGGGGATGGCCTCAAGGCCGCTGACACCGGGCATCGAGATATCCAGCAACACCACTTCACACGGCATATGGCGCAAGGCTTCGAGCAACTGCTCGCCATTGCCGGCCTCGCCCACCACTTGCATGTCCTTGGCCAGGCCAATCAATTGCTTGATGCCTTCACGGACAATGGTGTGGTCTTCCGCCACCAGCACTCGAATCACGATCGTTCTCCTACTCCAACGGAATGGCCACGCTCAGGCTGGTGCCCTCGCCCGGTTCACTGTCCAGCGTCATGCTGCCACCCAGCATCAGCACGCGCTCGCGCACGCCCACCAGGCCGAACGAGGTGGGCCGGGTCTGATCGCGGCAAAAACCTGTGCCGTCGTCGCTGACGGTCATGCGCAATTGCCCCGCTTCACGCACCAGCTCGATCTCTACGCTGTGCGCCTGGGCATGGCGCATGACGTTGGTCAGCGCCTCCTGAAGGATACGAAACAGCCCGGTCGCCTTGGCATCACTCAATGCTGGCAGATTATCCGGTACCTGCACCAGGCAGGGAATCTGCGTACGCGCCTCGAAACGCCGCGCCTGCCACTCGATGGCCGAGGCGATACCGGCATCGAGAATGGGCGGGCGCAATGCCGTGGCTACGTCGCGCACCAGCTGGAACAGCTGGGCGATCAGGCGCTTCATGCTCGACAAACGCTCGTTAAGGCCCGGGTCCAGTTCGGCAAAGGCCAGCTCACACATCGAGACTTCGAGCTTGAGCACGGTCAGCATCTGCCCCAGCTCATCGTGCACTTCGCGGGCGATGCGGGCCTTTTCTTCTTCGCGCACGCTCTCCAGGTGCGCCGACAGTTCGCGCAGTTGCTCTTGGGAACGCGCCAACGCCAGTTCTGCCCGCTTGCCCTGGGTGATGTCCCAGACGATACCGTCCCACACCACCCGGCCATCGGCCAGGCGCCGGGTACTGGCCTTGATGTCGGCCCAACGCTGTTCCCCTTGGCGCGTGAGGATGCGCCCTTGCCAGGACCAGTCCTGGTTGCTGGCCAAGGCCAGGTCCTGCACCCGGTGATAGTCGCTGCGGTCTTCGGGGTGCACCAGGTTGCGCAGGCCCATCTGCGGGTGCTGGATTTCGGCAGGTGCGTAGCCGACCAAGGCCTCGCTGCCTTCGCTAATGTAGGGGAACTCCAGGTCGCCTTCGGCCGGGTCACGTTCCAGCCGGAACACCAGCCCCGGCACGTTGCCGGCGATGCCTTTGAGGCGCGCTTCACTTTCGCGCAGCGCTGCCAGTGCGCGGTGGCGTTCGGTGACATCGGCGATGTACACCACCAGGTACTCGGCATCACGAAAACGCAGGAAGCTTAACGAAAGCTCCACCGGCAGCACGCTGAGGTCGGCGCGCTGGCAATGGGTCTCGAATTGCCCCACACCCCCTCCCCCCGCCCGCGCGCCGCGCCACAGCTCCAGCCAGCGGTCCATGTTCAGGTTGGGCTCGAAGTCGCTCAGCGGGCGTTCCAGCAACGCGCCCTCACCATAGCCCAGCATGCGCTCTGCGGCATGGTTGGCATAACGGACATGGCTGTCCCAATTGACCCATAAAATGCCCACGGTGCTCTGGTCGATGGCGAACTGGCTCAGCCGCAGCGCCTCTTCACGCACTTGGCGCTCAGCCAGGTTCTCGCGGGTGGCCAGCAGGCTACGTTCCAGTTGGCGCTGCTGGCGGCGCTGCCAGATCAACGTGGCCAGCGCACACAGCAACAACATGCCAAACAGCATGGCGAGGTTTTGCCAGAAGCCTGCCGACTCGCTCAAGCGTGGGTACTTGGGTTGCAACCAGCGTTGGTGAAGTTGTTCCAAGGCCTTGGCCGGCATGGCCTGCAGGCCACGTTCGAGCACGTCGGCCAGCAACGGCCAGTCGCGCCGCGAACCCACCCGCAGCAGCTGCGGCAGGCCAATATCGCCAACCACCGCCAGCTCGCCGAACTCGCTTTCACGCGACAGGCGGCTGAGCTGGGCTTCATCGAGCACCGCGTAGCTGGCCTGGCCACCCACGATCAACTGCAAGGCCTCGCGCTCGTTGGGCACGCCCTGCAAGTTGAGCGTGCCGTAGTTGCTACGCAGGTAGTCCGCCAACGGGCTGGGCATGCGCACCGCGACGCGCTGATCGGGTTCGAGTGTTTCCAGCTCGACGGCCATGGCGCCTGTACGTGGGCCGACCACCAGCTGCGGCACGCGCATGTACGGGTCGCTGAACAGCCACAGGCGCAGGCTTGCCGGGGTTTGTGTCAGGCCGGGGGCAAAATCGATTTCACCGGCCTGCAACGCATGCTCGAGGCTGGCCTGGTCGGCAAAGTTTCGCCAGGTGAGGTCCAGCCTCAGTGCCTGCGCCAACGCGTTCACCAACTCGACGTTGGCCCCGTACAGTTGCTGCAAGCGCCGGTCGAACTGCGCATAAGGCGCTTGCAGCACCAGGCCGACGCGCAGGCTGCGGTGGGTGTCCAACCACTGCTGTTGCGCGGGCTCAAGGGCAACGCTCGGCACGGTTTCAGGCCTTGCCAAGGCGATCAAGGGCAGCCACAAGCAGCCGATAACCAACAGGCGACGCATTCGCTTCATCTACACGCTCGTCTTGGCAAGGGCGGCCCTAACATGGCCGTCGCGGGCAAATACTATTAGGCTGCCGGTATCATTCTGGCCTTGGGTTGACGCATGTCCACACTTTATCGCACGACGCTGGCAATGTGCTGCCTAGCCTCGATCCTTCCGCTCGGCGCCATGGCCGCCGACGCTGAAAAACCACCGACCACCGCCGAGGCCCCACCGGCCGAAGCCACCCGCCCGCCCCTGCTGGAACGCAGCCAGGAAGACGCCCTGGCCCTGGAGCGCCTGGTACCCAAGGCCGAGCAGCAAACCCTGCAGGCAGGCGCCGAAAGTTTCCTGGCCCTGTGGAAACCGGCCAACAGCAACGACCCCAAAGGTGCGGTGATCCTCGTGCCCGGTGCCGGTGAAACGGCCGACTGGCCGAACGCCGTCGGCCCGTTGCGGCGCAAGTTCCCCGATGTGGGCTGGCACAGCCTCAGCGTCAGCCTGCCCGACCTGCTCGCCGACAGCCCGCAGGCGCGTGTCGAAGCCAAGCCCGCAGCGGCCCCTGCCAAGGACGAGGGCGAAACAGCCCCCGCCAAAGACACACCGACCGATGCCAATGCCAACGTCGCCCAGGCGACTGCCGCCGACCCCGACACGGCAGAAAGCACCGATGCCGCACAGGCCAGCGAGCAGAATGACCCGGCCGACGCCGAACGTATCTTCGCCCGCCTCGACGCGGCGGTGGCTTACGCGCAACAGCATGACTCACGCAGCATCGTGCTGATCGGCCATGGCAGTGGCGCGTACTGGGCAGCCCGCTACCTGAGCGAGAAACAACCCGCGCAGGTGCAAAAGCTGGTGATGATCGCCGCGCAGACGCCGGCCCGGGTGGAACATGACCTGGAAAGCCTCGCGCCGACCCTCAAGGTGCCGACCGCCGACGTGTATTACGCCACCCGCACGGGCGATCGACGTGCCGCGGAACTGCGCTTGCAGGCCAGCAAACGGCAGAAGGACAGCCAGTACCGCCAGTTGTCGCTGATTGCAATGCCCGGTAACAAGGCCGCTGAACAGGAACAATTGTTCCGCCGGGTGCGTGGGTGGATGAACCCGCAAGAGTGAGCTGAAATCGATGGGGGTGCTTTGCACCCCTTTTCGCGACACAAGGCCGCTCCCACAAGTTCGCGCAAAGCCCGAGGGATGCACAGCACTTGTGGGAGCGGCCTTGTGTCGCGATGGGGCGCAAAGCGCCCCCGCTTTTCTACAAACCCCGCCGCTTGCGAATCAGCGCATACGCCTGATGCAACTCCCGGGTCCGCTCGGTCGCTGCACGCACCTGGGCATCCGTGGCACCGCTGCCCGCCAGCTTGTCCGGGTGATGGCGGCTAACCAGCCGGCGATAAGCCTGCTTGACCTTGTCGCCCTCGGTATCTGCCTCCACGGCCAGCAGGCGCATGGCTGCCGCGTAGGTCATGGTGCCGCCGTCCAGCCCGGACTTGCGCGGCTCGTACTCAAGCGACATGGCTTGCACCTGCCGCCGGCTCAAGCCCAGCGTCTGCCCCCAGTCCAACAGCAAGTCGCGCTCTTTGGCGCCGACCTTGCCGTCGGCCCAGACCATGCGCCAACAGGCGCGCAAGGTCCCTTCGGCGGCGTGCGGCTGCTCGCGGATACGACGCAGATGGCCGGCCAGTCGGTCCTTGCCGGCCTTGCCGCGGTTGAACGCGGCAATCGCCCGCAGCCGGGCCGCGTCGGCCAGGTCCAGGCGCACCATCTCTTGGCGTGCCTGCTGAATATGCTGCTCGGCAACCCGGCCATCGCACTTGGCCAGCCTGCCCAGCAGCACGAACAGCAATTCTTCGTCACGCAAGGCCGGGCGCCCGCCCAAGCGCTCGCGCAGGTCCTCCCAGCCGCGCACCTGCAGGCGCCGGTCCATGGCCTGCCCTACCAGGGCACCGAGCAGGGCGCCCGGGATGCTGGCGACGGCAAAACCGGCACCGGCACCAATTACCGTGCTTGGCCACCACATGTCAGGCGCGCTCGCCGATCAGGCGTTCAGCCTGCGCCAGGCGCTCGAGCGTACCGACGTCGACCCAATGGCCACGGTAGTGCTCACCACTGACCTTGCCCTGCGCCATGGCCTGACGCAGCAGGGGGGCCAGCTTGAAAGCACCCGGCTGGCAACCGGCGAACAACGCCGGGTCCAGCACCGACAGGCCACTGAAGGTCAGGGTACCCGGTGCGTCGTCGCCATCCACGACCTGCTGGGCTACCAGGCGGAAGTCGCCACGGCCGTGATGGCCAGGGTTGTCGACCAGCACCAGATGCGCCAGGCCCGCAAGCGGCGCTTTCAGGCGAGCGAAATCGTAGTCGGTCCAGACGTCACCATTGATCAGCAGAAACGGCGCCTCGCCCAGCAACGGCAGGGCCTTGAAGATCCCGCCACCGGTTTCCAGCGGCTCGCCCTCGGGTGAATAGCGGATGCTCAGGCCGAAGCGGCTGCCATCGCCCAGGTGGTCTTCGATCTGCTGGCCGAGCCAGGCATGGTTGATCACCACTTCGGTAACCCCCGCAGCCGCCAAGGCACGCAGGTGGTATTCGATCAGCGGCTGACCGGCGACGGGCACCAGGGGTTTTGGGGTATGCAAGGTCAAAGGGCGCATGCGCTCGCCCTTGCCTGCCGCCAGGATCATCGCCTTCATGCACGCGCTCCGGCCTGGAGTTCCGCGATCAGTTCACCCAGCTCCGCCAACTCGGGGCGGCGCTTGATCACTTCATCTATATAGGCGAAGAAGCGCGGGACGTCTGTCAGGTAGCGTGGCTTGCCGTCGCGGTGGCAGATGCGGGCGAAAATACCGATGACCTTGAGATGGCGCTGCACGCCCATCAGGTCGCTGGCACGGTGGAACGCCTCGAAGTCGGCCTGTACCGGAATGCCGGCCGCCTGCGCCTTTTGCCAGTAATCCCGCAGCCAGGCTTCGACACGGGCCTGTGGCCAGCTGAGGAAGGCATCCTTGAACAGGCAGGTGATGTCATAGGTGACCGGGCCGTAGACGGCGTCCTGGAAGTCCAGCACGCCTGGGTTTGGCGTGCTCTGCATCAGGTTGCGCGGCATGTAGTCGCGGTGCACCAGCACCTTGGGCTGGGCCAGGGCACTGTCGATCAGCGCCTGGCTCACACGCTGCCAGGTGGCTTGCTGGGCTTCGGTGAGGGTCAGGCCAAGCGCCCGCCCGACATACCACTCCGGGAACAGTTCGACTTCACGGCGCAGCAGGGCATCGTCGTAGCTCGGCAGTGGCGCGTCCATCGGCAGGCGCTGGAACGCCAGCAGCGCATCGATGGCGTCGCTGAACAGGGCATCGGCGTTGTCGGCATCAATGATGTCCAGGTATGTCTGATGGCCCAGGTCGCCCAGCAGCAGGAAACCGCGCTCCAGGTCTTCGGCATGGATCACTGGCACATGCACACCGGCACTGGCCAGCAGGTGATCGATGGCGACGAACGGTCGGCAGTTCTCCTGCGGCGGCGGGGCGTCCATGATCACGAAACTGCGCCCAGCGCCCTGCCAGCGGAAGTAGCGACGGAAGCTCGCATCGCTACTGGCGGCCGTCAGGCTACCTGCTGGCACTTCGCCCCAGGCGTTTTTCAGAAAAAGATTGTTGAGCTGCTCATCGAGCCAGACAGTCAGTTGTTGCAAGCGTACATCGTGATCAGGCATTACAAGGGTCTCCGACGGCCCTAGCCGTCAAGCGGGTCATGCTTTATTATCCAGCATCTTTTTCAGACCATCGAGAGGCGTGCGGCCCCACACGCGGGCAGATGGCACGCAGGAAGCCCGGACTAATAAGATGGCATTGAAATCCCCCGCGTTTCGTAGAAAGTTTCCGTTGCTGGTCACCGGCGGTTTGCTGGCCCTGCAACCTCTGGCCACCTCGTACGTCGTGGCAGCCGAACAGTTCGACTGCCAAGTGTCCGCCTCCGGCGGTTGGGACTGCAAGCCCAAGACTCCAGTCAACAACCTGCCGCCGCGTCCGGTGCACGAGGGTGCTGCCCTCAGTTCCGGCACCGAGGCCCAGGCGGCCGAGGCCGAAACCGCGGACAAACCGATGCTGGTCACCGAGGCCAAGGGCCGTGGCCTGAAGTCGCGCAGCGAAGACTACAGCCACCTGGACTGGGTTCCCCGTGACAAGCTCACCGCAGCCCAACTGGCCGAAACCGGCCCGTACTGCGGTGGCGCGTACATCGAGCCGACCCGCCCAGGCATGGCCGACACCACGCCCAAGGACGAATCGCCGACCTACATCAATGCCAAGGTTTCCAAGTACCAGCAGGAGCAGCAGATCGCTACCCTCGCCGGTAACGTGGTCATGCGCCAAGGCAGCATGCAGGCCGAGGCCGACGAGGCCAACCTCTACCAGACCGAGAACCGTGGCGAGCTCAAGGGCAACGTCAAGATCCGTGACAACGGCTCGCTGGTAGTGGGTGACGAGGCGCAGATCCAGCTCGACACGGGTGAAGCCCAGGTCGACAACGCCGAATACGTGATGCACAAGTCGCACATTCGCGGCAACGCCCTGTACGCCAAGCGTGGCGAAAACGCCATCATCCGTCTGAAAGACGGTACGTACACCACCTGCGAACCGGGCAGTAACGCCTGGCAGCTGAAGGGCAACAACATCACGCTGAACCCGGCGACCGGCTTCGGTACCGCGACCAACGTCACCTTGCGGGTCAAGGATTTCCCGGTGTTCTACACACCGTACATCTACTTCCCGATCGACGACCGTCGCCAGTCCGGCTTCCTGCCGCCGTCGTTCAGCAGCAGCAGCGACACCGGCTTCATGCTGGTCACGCCGTACTACTTCAACCTGGCGCCCAACTATGATGCCACGTTGTACCCGCGCTACATGACCAAGCGCGGCCTGCTGATGGAAGGTGAGTTCCGTTACCTGACCCCATCCAGCGAAGGCCAGTTCGGCGGCGCGTACCTGAACGACAAGGACGACGACCGTAAAGACCAGACTGACTACAAAGATCAGCGCTGGATGGTCAACTGGCAGCACAAGGGCGGGCTGGACGAGCGCCTGATGACCGAGGTGGACTACACCGACATCAGCGACCCGTTCTACTTCCAGGACCTGGAGTCCGACCAGATCGGCGTCGAAAGCCGTGACCTGCTCAACCAGCAGGGTGCCCTGACCTACCGTGGCGACAGCTATACCGCACGGTTGAACGTGCATGCCTACGAGATGGCGACCATCTCGCAGATCACGCCGTATGACCGTCTGCCGCAGATCACCCTCAATGGCGCATTGCCGTTCCAGCCGGGTGGTTTGAATTTTGGGTATGAGACTGAAGCGGTTCGCTTTGATCGTGACCTGAAAAACGACTTCGTACTCGACAAAGATGGCAACCCTGACGCAAGTGCCGGCGTTCCTGGCCGTCGCCTGGACGAGAACATCTTCGGTGTTGCCCGCGCCAACGGCACGCGACTGAACGTTGCCCCGTCCATGAGCTTGCCTATGCAAGCAAGCTACGGCTACATCACGCCGAAGCTTAAGTACATGTACACCCACTATGACCTCGATCTGGATGGCAAGGGCAAGAGCGACATCGCCAACAACCCAGCCTCGGTCGCGCTCAACGGCGACTTCAACAGCAGCCTGAACCGCGACGTTCCGATTTTCAGCGTCGACAGCGGCCTGTACTTCGATCGCAACACGTCGATGTTCGGTACCAACTACCGCCAGACCCTCGAACCGCGCATGTTCTACCTCTACGTCCCTTACGAGGACCAGAAGGACATCCCGCTGTTCGACTCGGGCGAAACCCTGTTCAGCTACGACTCGCTGTTCCGCGACAACCGCTTCAGCGGTACCGACCGCATCGGCGACGAGAACAAGCTGTCGCTGGGCGTGACCACGCGCTGGATCGAAGACAACGGCTTCGAGCGTCAGAGCTTCAGCATCGGTCAGGCGCTGTACTTCAAGGACCGCAAAGTCCAACTGCCAGGCATCGACTACCGCACCCGTAAAGACTCGCAGTCTGACGTGTCGCCGTACGCACTGCTGTACAGCTACAACTTCAACCGCGACTGGCGCTTCAACTCGGACTTCAACTGGGACCCGGACAGCCGCAGCACCCGCTCGGGCAGCGCGATGTTCCACTACCAGCCTGAAGACAATCCGAACAAGATCGTCAACCTCGGCTACCGCTACCGCAACGACACCATTGCCTACGACTCGACCACGGGTACCTGGAAAGTGGGTGGCGGCGACTACGGCACGCCTGGTGATCCGAACTACATCAAGGATTACTACAAGATCCAACAGCATGACTTCTCGGTCATCTGGCCGATCGTTCCACAGTGGAGCGTGATCGCTCGCTGGCAGCATGACTACAACCGCAACCGCACCCTGGAAGCCATGGGTGGTTTCGAATACGACAACTGCTGCTGGAAGCTGCGCCTGGTCAACCGTTACTGGATCGACTACGACGACTTCAGCCAGGCACTCCCGCAGAACGAAAAAGGCGACCACGGTATCTTCCTGCAGATCGTGCTGAAAGGCCTCGGTGGTGTAGTAGGCAACAAGGTCGAATCTTTCCTCGACGAAGGCATTCAAGGTTACCGTACACGTGAAGACCAAGCTTATTGATCGTCTGCGCCCAGTGTTGCTGGGCGCTGCATTGCTGAGTGGCGCGGTGCATGCCGCGGTACAACCCCTGGACAAAGTGGTGGCCATCGTCGACAACGACGTGGTCATGCAGAGCCAACTGGACCAGCGCGTCCACGAAGTTCAGCAAACCATCGCCAAGCGTGGCGCCGGCGTGCCACCGACCAGCGCTCTGGAACAGCAGGTGCTCGAGCGCCTGATCGTCGAGAACCTGCAGCTGCAGATCGGCGAGCGCTCCGGTATCCGCATCACCGATGAGGAGCTGAACCAGGCCATCGGCACCATTGCCCAGCGCAACGGCATGTCGCTGGACCAGTTCCGCGCAGCCCTCGCCCATGATGGTCTGTCGTTCGACGACGCGCGCGAGCAGGTCAAGCGCGAAATGATCATCAGCCGCGTGCGTCAGCGCCGCGTGGCCGAGCGCATTCAGGTTTCCGAGCAGGAAGTGAAAAACTACCTGAACTCGGACCTGGGCAAGATGCAGCTCTCGGAAGAGTACCGCCTGGCCAACATCCTCATCCCGACCCCGGAAGCCGCCAATTCGGACGACATCCAGAAAGCGGCGCGCAAGGTCGGTGAGCTCTACCAGCAACTGCGCCAGGGCGCCGACTTTGGCCAGGTGGCGATTGCCAACTCGGCCAGCGAAAACGCCCTTGAGGGTGGTGAAATGGGCTGGCGTAAAGCCGGCCAGCTGCCACCTGACTTCGCCAAGATGCTCAGCAACATGTCGGTCGGCGACATCACCCAGCCAATCCGCATCCCCAACGGCTTCATCCTGCTCAAGCTCGAGGAGAAGCGTGGTGGTGGCGAGAACGTGCTGCGTGACGAAGTGCATGTCCGCCACATCCTGATCAAGCCGAGCGAAATCCGCAGCGAAGCGGCCACCAAGCAGCTGGCCGAGCGCCTGTACGACCGTATCCAGAACGGCGAAGACTTCGGCGAACTGGCGAAGAGCTTCTCGGAAGACCCGGGCTCCGCACTCAACGGCGGCGACCTCAACTGGGTCGACCCGAACAGCCTGGTACCGGAGTTCCGCGAGCAGATGGCCAGCGCCCAGCAAGGTGTGGTGACCAAACCGTTCAAGACCCAGTACGGCTGGCATGTTCTGGAAGTGCTGGGCCGCCGCGCCACCGACAGCACCGAGCAGGCACGCGAGCAGCAGGCCATGAATGTGCTGCGCAACCGCAAGTACGACGAAGAGCTGCAGACCTGGCTGCGCCAGATCCGCGACGAAGCCTACGTTGAAATCAAGCTGCCTGGCGCCGACCAGGCCGCCCAGTGAAGCCCCTGCGCTTCGCCGTCACCCCCGGCGAGCCAGCTGGCATAGGTCCCGACCTGTGCTTGCTGCTCGCCGCAGACGCCCAGCCCCACCCCCTGATCGCCATCACCAGCCGTGACCTGCTCGCCGAGCGGGCCACGCAGCTGGGGCTGGCCGTCAACCTGCTGCCGGTAGCGCCTGGGCACTGGCCCGACCAGCCGGCGCCTGCGGGCAGCCTGTATGTGTGGGATACGCCCTTGGCCACCGCCGTGACGGCAGGGCAACTGGACAAGGCCAATGCTGGCTTCGTGCTGGAAACCCTGACCCGCGCCGGCAACGGCTGCCTCGACGGGCATTTCGCCGGGATGATCACCGCCCCGGTGCACAAGGGTGTGATCAACGAAAGCGGCATTGCCTTCTCCGGGCATACCGAGTTTCTGGCCGAGCTGACCCACACCGCGCAGGTGGTGATGATGCTAGCGACCCGTGGCCTGCGCGTGGCCCTGGTGACCACGCACTTGCCACTGCGCGACATTGCCGACGCCATCACGGCCGAACGCGTCGAGCGTGTCACCCGCATCCTGCATGCCGACATGCGCGACAAGTTCGGCATTGCCAACCCTCGCATCCTGGTGTGCGGCCTCAACCCGCACGCCGGAGAAGGCGGCCATCTGGGCCGCGAAGAAATTGACATCATCGAACCGACACTGGCCCGCCTGCGTGCCGAAGGCATGGACCTGCGCGGACCGCTGCCGGCCGATACCCTGTTTACCCCCAAATATCTGGAGCACTGCGACGCAGTGCTGGCGATGTACCACGACCAAGGCCTGCCTGTACTCAAGTACAAAGGTTTCGGCGCCGCAGTCAATGTGACCTTGGGCCTGCCGATCATCCGCACGTCGGTCGATCACGGCACCGCCCTGGACCTGGCCGGCACCGGCAAGGTCGACACCGGCAGCCTGCGGGTCGCGCTGGAAACCGCCTACCAGATGGCCGAGAACCGACCATGAACGAGCAATACCAACACCGGGCGCGCAAGCGCTTCGGCCAGAACTTCCTGCACGACGCCGGCATCATCGACCGCATCCTGCGCGCCATCAACGCCAAGGCAGGTGAACACCTGCTGGAAATCGGCCCGGGCCAGGGCGCCCTCACCGAGGGCCTGCTGGGCAGCGGTGCGCAATTGGACGTAGTGGAGCTGGACAAGGACCTGGTGCCGATCCTGCAGCACAAGTTTGCCGGGCGCGACAACTTCCGCCTGCACCAGGGCGACGCCCTGAAGTTCGACTTCAACCAGCTGGGTGTGCCACCGCGCAGCCTCAAGGTGGTCGGCAACCTGCCCTACAACATCTCCACCCCGCTGATCTTCCACCTCCTCAGCCATGCCGGGCTGATCCGCGACATGCACTTCATGCTGCAGAAGGAAGTGGTCGAGCGCATGGCCGCAGGCCCGGGTGGCGGTGATTGGGGCCGCCTGTCGATCATGGTGCAGTACCACTGCCGGGTCGAACACCTGTTCAACGTTGGCCCTGGCGCGTTCAACCCGCCGCCGAAAGTGGATTCGGCCATCGTGCGCCTGGTGCCACATGAAGTGCTGCCGTTCCCGGCCAAGGACCACCTGCTGCTGGAGCGTGTCGTTCGCGAAGCCTTCAACCAGCGCCGCAAGACACTGCGCAACACCCTTAAAGGCCTGCTCGACAGCCAGGCGATCGAAGCCGCTGGCGTAGATGGCAGCCTGCGGCCTGAACAGCTGGACCTGGCCGCCTTCGTGCGCCTGGCTGACCAGTTGGCCGATCAGCAAGCCTGATTAGCGCCTTTTACGGCCTCTTCGCGGTCCGACTTGCCCGCGAAGAGGCCGGCACTGCCACCCCACCCCGCCTGCACATACCTGCCCGCGACCACACCGCTGGCCCTCCCCCCCGCCAATGGCCTAGACTGCATTATTGCGTCAGTTCGCCCAAGGCCTTTGCATGTCCGATCCCCGTTACCAGATCGACGTCAGCGTCGTGACCCGTTACCTCAAAGAACAATCCGACCCCGAAAACAGTCGTTTCGCTTTCGCCTACACCATCACCGTGCAAAACAACGGTTCTGTCACAGCCAAGTTGATGTCCCGGCACTGGCTGATCACCAACGGTGACGGTGAAGTCGAAGAAGTGCGCGGCGCCGGCGTGGTCGGCCAGCAACCTAACATCGACCCAGGCCAGAGCCACACCTACAGCAGCGGCGCGGTCATCAGCACCCGCGTGGGCACCATGCAGGGCAGCTACCAGATGTTCGCCGAAGACGGTAAACGCTTCGACGCCGAGATTGCGCCCTTCCGCCTGGCGGTACCCGGAGCCCTGCACTGATGGCAACGTACGCCGTCGGTGACCTGCAAGGCTGCCTGCAACCGCTCAAGTGCCTGCTCGAACGTGTTCGCTTCAACCCCGCCGTCGACCGCCTGTGGCTGGTCGGCGATCTGGTCAATCGTGGCCCCGAATCGCTGGAGACCCTGCGTTTCCTCTACTCGATCCGCCAGTCGCTGGTCTGCGTGCTGGGCAACCATGACCTGCACCTGCTGGCCGCCTGGCACAACGTCGAACGCCTGAAAAAAAGCGACACCCTGCGCGAAATCATCGAAGCGCCGGATGCCGACCTGCTGTTCGACTGGCTGCGCCGGCAAAAACTGCTGCACTACGACGAGCCCCGCGGCATTGCCATGGTGCATGCCGGCATACCGCCACAATGGACCCTGGGCAGAGCCCTGGAGCTCGCCGCCGAAGTCGAGGAAGCACTGCGCGACGACGGCCGGCTCAAGCTTTACCTCGACGGCATGTACGGCAACGAGCCCAACAAGTGGAGCAAGAACCTCACCGGCATCGAGCGCCTGCGGGTGATCACCAACTACCTCACGCGCATGCGCTTCTGCACCCCCGAGGGCAAGCTCGACCTCAAGAGCAAGGAAGGCCTGGGCACTGCCCCCAAAGGCTACAAGCCCTGGTATGCGCACAAGGACCGCCGTTCACGCCACGTGAAGATCATCTTCGGCCATTGGGCCGCCCTTGAAGGGCGCGTCGACGAGCCCGGCATCATCGCCCTGGACACCGGTTGCGTGTGGGGCGGTGCCATGACCCTCTACAACGTCGACAGCGGTGAATACCATCGCTGCGACTGTTCCGACGACGGCACCGTACGCCCGCCGGCACAACCCACTAGACTCAACGATCAGCCCTGAAGGAAACCGTAGCCATGAGCGAATTCAAACGCATCCCTCCCGAGCAGGCTCTGGCCCTGCGCGCGCAAGGTGCGGTAGTGGTCGACATTCGCGACCCACAAGCCTTTGCCGCCGGCCACATCAGCGGCGCCACCCACCTGGACAACCATTCGGTCGCCGATTTCATCCGCAACGCCGACCTCGATGCACCGACCCTGGTGGTCTGCTACCACGGCAATTCCAGCCAGAGCGCTGCCGCCTACCTGGCGGGCCAGGGCTTTTCAGAGGTGTACAGCGTCGATGGCGGCTTTGAGCTGTGGCGCGCCACCTACCCGGCCGAGACCGCCCAAGGCGCTGCCGAATAATTTTTTCATTTTTACTGCAGCCCGCGCCCCATGCGGGCTCGCGGCTCACCTGACGAACGGTCGCGAGCAACTTCTCGGCCTCACGCCCTTGACCTTGCGTATTACCAACTATCCTTAAGCCCAGGCCATCCAAAAAAGGGGAGAGCCGGTACACCGGCGTGCGGGTCATCGGTAGCGTTTCAAGGGTGTTCTGGGGGGTATACAGCAATCGGTAAACCCGGTTGCATGCCAGCATCAGCTGACTGATCCGGCGTCGTCTCCACGTATCGAGCGAGGTGACGTCATGAGCATTTTTAGCCACTTCCAACAACGTTTCGAGTCCACCCGCCAGGAAGAACTTTCGCTGCAGGAGTACCTCGAGCTGTGCAAGCAGGATCGCAGCGCCTACGCATCGGCGGCAGAACGGCTGTTGCTGGCCATCGGCGAACCGGAGCTTGTCGACACCTCTAACAATTCCAGGCTATCGCGGATCTTCTCCAACAAGGTGATCAGGCGCTATCCGGCCTTTGAAGACTTCCATGGCATGGAAGAATGCATCGACCAGATCGTGTCGTACTTCCGCCATGCGGCGCAGGGCCTGGAAGAGAAGAAACAGATCCTTTACCTGCTGGGCCCGGTAGGTGGCGGCAAGTCGTCGCTGGCCGAAAAGCTCAAGCAACTGATGGAAAAGGTACCCTTCTACGCCATCAAGGGCTCACCTGTATTCGAATCGCCACTGGGCTTGTTCAACGCCACCGAAGATGGGGCCATTCTCGAGGAAGAGTTTGGGATCCCACGGCGCTACCTGAACACCATCATGTCGCCCTGGGCCACTAAGCGCCTGCAGGAATTCGGCGGCGACATCTCCAAGTTCAAAGTGGTCAAACTCTATCCGTCGATCCTCAACCAGATCGCCATTGCCAAGACCGAACCTGGCGATGAGAACAACCAGGACATCTCTGCCCTCGTCGGCAAGGTGGACATCCGCAAGCTCGAGGAATACCCACAGAACGACGCCGACGCCTACAGCTATTCGGGTGCGCTGTGCCGGGCCAACCAGGGCCTGATGGAATTCGTCGAGATGTTCAAGGCGCCAATCAAGGTCCTGCACCCACTGCTTACGGCGACCCAGGAAGGTAACTACAACAGTACCGAAGGGCTGGGGGCGATTCCCTACACCGGTATCCTGCTGGCCCACTCCAACGAATCGGAGTGGCACACGTTCCGTAACAACAAGAACAACGAAGCCTTCATCGACCGGATCTACATCGTCAAGGTGCCCTACTGCCTGCGCGTCAGTGACGAGATCAAGATCTACGACAAACTGCTGGTCAACAGCTCGCTGGCCAAGGCCCACTGCGCGCCCGACACCCTCAAGATGCTGGCCCAGTTCACCGTGCTCTCACGCCTCAAAGAACCAGAGAACTCCAACATCTATTCGAAGATGCGCGTCTACGATGGCGAAAACCTCAAGGACACCGATCCGAAGGCCAAGTCGATCCAGGAATACCGCGACTCGGCAGGTGTCGACGAAGGGATGAACGGCCTGTCGACCCGCTTCGCGTTCAAGATCCTCTCCAAAGTCTTCAACTTCGACCCACACGAGATCGCAGCCAACCCGGTTCACCTGTTGTACGTGCTCGAACAGCAAATCGAACAGGAACAGTTCCCGGCCGAAGTGCGCGAGCGCTACCTGCGCTACCTGAAGGAATACCTGGCGCCGCGCTACATCGAGTTCATCGGCAAGGAAATCCAGACTGCTTACCTGGAGTCCTACAGCGAATACGGCCAGAACATCTTCGACCGCTATGTGCTGTACGCCGACTTCTGGATCCAGGACCAGGAATACCGCGACCCGGAAACCGGCGAGATCCTCAACCGCATTGCCCTCAACGAAGAGCTGGAAAAGATCGAGAAGCCGGCCGGTATCAGCAACCCGAAAGACTTCCGCAACGAGATCGTCAACTTCGTACTGCGCGCACGCGCCAACAACAACGGCAAGAACCCGAGCTGGCTCAGCTATGAAAAGTTGCGGGTGGTGATCGAGAAGAAAATGTTCTCCAACACCGAAGACTTGCTGCCGGTCATCAGCTTCAATGCCAAGGCCAGCAAGGAAGACCAGAAGAAACACAACGACTTCGTCACCCGGATGGTGGAGCGTGGCTACACCGACAAGCAGGTTCGTCTGCTGTCGGAATGGTACCTGCGGGTCAGGAAATCGCAATAAAGCGGCAAGCTACACACCGCACGCCCAAGGCTGCAGTGCCAGCCTCGGGCGGCGGCAGCTGCTTTTACGTGCAGCTCGTAGCTTGAAGCGTGCAGCTGTTCCCAGCTACCGGAGGGACCATGAGCTACGTAATCGACCGACGCCTGAACGGCAAGAACAAAAGCACGGTCAACCGCCAGCGTTTTCTGCGGCGCTACCGTGACCACATCAAGAAGGCCGTCGAAGAGGCCGTGAGCCGCCGCTCCATCATGGACATGGAGCATGGCGAGCAAATCAGCATTCCGGGACGGGACATCGATGAACCGGTGTTGCACCACGGTCGTGGCGGCAAGCAGACCATCGTGCACCCTGGCAACAAGGAATTCACTGCCGGCGAACACATCCCCAGGCCTCAGGGGGGCGGTGGTGGCGGTGGCCGCGGCAAAGCCGGCAACTCCGGCGAGGGCATGGACGAATTCGTCTTCCAGATCACCCAGGAAGAGTTTCTCGAGTTCATGTTCGAAGACCTCGAACTGCCCAACCTGGTCAAACGTCACCTGACCGGTGCCGACACCTTCAAGACCGTACGCGCCGGTATCGCCAACGAAGGCAACCCGTCGCGCATCAACATCGTGCGCACCTTGCGTTCGGCCCATGCCCGGCGTATCGCCCTTACCGGCAGCAGCCGCGCCCTGCTGCGTGAAGCGCAGAAAGAACTCGACCGCCTGAAGGTCGAGGAACCTGACAATTTCACGGATATCCAGGAAGTCGAGCAGGAGATCGAACGCCTCAAGGCGCGCATCAACCGCCTGCCCTTCCTCGATACCTTCGACTTGAAGTACAACCTGCTGGTCAAGCAGCCCAACCCCAGTTCGAAAGCGGTGATGTTCTGCCTGATGGACGTTTCCGGCTCCATGACCCAGGCCACCAAAGACATCGCCAAGCGCTTTTTCATCCTGTTGTACCTGTTTCTCAAGCGCAATTACGACCGTATCGAAGTGGTCTTCATCCGCCACCACACCAGTGCGCGGGAAGTGGACGAAGAGGAGTTCTTCTACTCGCGGGAAACTGGCGGCACCATCGTCTCCAGCGCACTCAAGCTGATGCAGGAAATCATGGCCGAGCGCTACCCGGCCAGCGATTGGAACATTTACGCCGCGCAAGCCTCTGACGGTGACAACTGGAACGACGACTCGCCGATCTGCCGCGAGATCCTCTCCAAGCAGATCATGCCGCACGTGCAGTACTACACTTACGTTGAGATCACCCCCCGTGAGCATCAGGCGCTGTGGTACGAGTACGAGCGAATCGGCGAGGGCTTCCCCGACACGTTCGCCCAGCAGCAGTTGGTATCGGCCGGCGACATCTACCCGGTCTTCCGTGAACTCTTCCAGCGCAGGTTAGCCACATGACCGCCAGAGCTCAGAAACGCCAACCCATTTCCACCGGGTCCGAGTGGACGTTCGACCTGATCCAGACTTACGACCGGGAAATCAGCCGTCTGGCCGAGCGTTACGCCCTGGACACCTACCCCAATCAGATCGAAGTGATCACCGCCGAGCAGATGATGGATGCCTACGCCTCGGTCGGCATGCCGCTGGGCTACCACCACTGGTCCTATGGCAAACAGTTCCTCAGCACCGAAAAATCCTACAGTCGGGGCCAGATGGGCTTGGCCTACGAGATCGTGATCAACTCCGATCCGTGCATCGCCTACCTGATGGAAGAAAACACCATGTGCATGCAGGCGCTGGTGATTGCTCACGCCTGCTACGGCCATAACAGCTTCTTCAAAGGCAATTACCTGTTCCGCACCTGGACCGATGCCAGTTCGATCATCGACTACCTGGTGTTCGCCAAGCAGTACATCGCCCAATGTGAAGAGCGCCACGGCATCGATGCGGTCGAAGACCTCATCGACTCCTGCCACGCCCTGATGAACTACGGCGTCGACCGTTACAAGCGCCCCTACCCGATTTCCGCCGAAGAGGAACGGCGCCGGCAAAAAGAGCGTGAAGAGCACCTGCAGCGGCAGATCAACGACCTGTGGCGCACCATTCCCAAGGGCGCAGAAAAAGGCGGCGACCGCGATGATGCGCGTTTCCCCGCCGAACCTCAGGAAAACATCCTCTATTTCATCGAAAAACACGCCCCGCTGCTCGAGCCCTGGCAACGTGAAGTGGTGCGCATCGTGCGCAAGATCGCCCAGTATTTCTACCCGCAGCGCCAGACACAGGTCATGAACGAAGGGTGGGCTACCTTCTGGCACTACACCCTGATGAACGACCTGTACGACGAAGGCCTGGTCACCGACGGCTTCATCATGGAGTTCTTGCAATCGCACACCAGCGTGGTGTTCCAGCCAGGCTTTGACAGCCCGTACTACAACGGCATCAACCCCTATGCGCTGGGCTTCGCGATGTACACCGACATCCGCCGGATCTGCGAAAACCCTACCGAGGAGGATCGCCACTGGTTCCCCGACATTGCCGGCAGTGACTGGCTATCGACCATCAAGTTCGCGATGAGCAGCTTCAAGGACGAGAGCTTCATCCTGCAGTACCTGTCGCCCAAGGTGATCCGCGACCTCAAGCTGTTCAGCATTCTGGACGACGACCAGCGCGATGACCTGCTGGTGCCCGCCATCCATGATGAGACCGGTTATCGGGTCATCCGCGAGCAGCTGGCGGCGCAATACAACCTGGGCAACCGCGAACCGAACGTGCAGATTTGGAGCATCGACCGGCGCGGTGACCGCTCACTGACCCTGCGCCACCAACAGCACAACCGCAAACCCCTGGGCGACTCGACCGAGGAAGTGCTCAAGCACCTGCATCGCCTGTGGGGCTTCGACATCCACCTGGAGACTGTTCAGGGCGACCAGGTCATGAAGACCCACCACATGCCCCCCCGCGGCGAGCACAGCGAAAGCGCCGACTATGGCCGCATGGACCTGGCCGTCATCCACCACCTCTAGCACTGCTGCCCCTGCATGACTGCCAACAGGTTATCCTGTGGGCAGTTATGGAGGCTGTACATGCACATCTACAAAGTCGGCGGCGCCGTGCGCGACCGCTTGCTCGGGCGCCCCGTCAGCGATATCGACTGGCTGGTGGTTGGCGCGACCGTCGAACAGATGCAAGCCCTGGGCTATCGCCCGGTGGGCGCTGATTTTCCGGTTTTCATCCACCCCAAAAGCGGTGAGGAATATGCGCTGGCGCGCACCGAGCGCAAGAGCGGGCGGGGGTATGGCGGGTTTACCTTCCATGCAAGCCCCGACGTCACCCTCGAAGAAGACCTGATCCGCCGCGACCTGACCATCAATGCGATGGCGGAGGATGATGCGGGCACGCTGTACGACCCCTACCACGGCAAAGAAGATCTCGACAGGCGCCTGTTACGCCACGTTTCCCCGGCATTCGCCGAAGACCCGCTGCGGGTGCTGCGGGTTGCCCGCTTTGCCGCACGCTACGCCCCCCTCGGCTTCAAGGTCGCTGACGAGACGCTGGCGCTGATGCGCCAGATCAGCGCCTCCGGCGAGCTGCAAGCGCTCACCGCTGAGCGCAGCTGGAAAGAGATCGAGCGCGCGCTGATGGAGCCGCAACCCCAGGTGTTCTTCGAGGTCTTGCATGCGTGCGACGCCTTGCAGGAGTTGCTGCCTGAGCTCATCGACAGCCCCCACGCCCTGGCAGGCCTGGAGCAGGCTGCGCTGCACGGTCAACCGCTGCACGTGCGCTGGGCCTGCCTGCTGCGCGAGCTACAGCCGGCCGTGATCAAGTCGGTCAGCCAGCGCTTCAAGGCACCGCGCGAGTGCCAGGAGCTGGCCATGTTGGTGGGTGAGTGCCTGACACACTGCAACCAGGCCTTTGAGCTGGATCCTGAGGCATTGCTGGGGCTGCTGCAGAAGTTCGATGTGTACCGCCGGCCACAGCGTTTTGACGACTTCCTCAGCGCCTGCCAGATGGATGCACGTGCGCGTCAGGGCGAGCGGGCTTATCCACAGGCTGATTACCTAAGGGGGGCAGCGGCGGCGGCGAGGGCTGTGGATGTGAAGCCGCTGGTGCAGGCTGGGCTGACCGGGCAGGCGCTTGGGGAGGCACTCAAAGGTGAGCGATTGAAGGCGCTTGTTGCCTACAAAGGTGGTGCAGAAGGCTGATTTCTCGATTGCCTGAGCGGGTTTACCCGCGAAGAGGCCCGCTCAGGCAACAAAAGAGTTCGGATCAGGCAGGCGTCAGTTGCAACCCGCGCCACTCAAAGGCCACCGGCGCCAACACCTGATCGATCCGCGCCTCCTGCCACACCTGCGCCATCGGCTTGCCCACCCCAGGGTGCACCAGCTCTGGCGCCAGCAGCGACAATGGCCACAGCACAAACGCGTTTTTCAAAATCTCGGCCCGCGGCAGCACCAACCCATCGAACGTGCCGTGCAGATCGTCATACATCAGCACGTCGATATCCAGCGGCAGCCCTTTACGCTCTGGCGCGTAACGGCCGTTGTCGGCTTCGATGAACTTGAGGCGGCGGTCCAGCTCCATCAACGGCAAATCGGTCTTACCGGTCACCACGAAGTTGATGAACGGCCCACTCTTGATCCCGACCGCCTGGCTTTCGAACGCTGGCGAACAGCGCATGTCGGTAAGAATGCCCGCCAAGGCATCGAGCCCGGCACACAAGTGCGCATGCCGGTCGATGTTACTGCCCAAGCCCAGGTAAACCGTGTTCAGAGACATCCGCGCTCAATCTCCACGCCAACACCGCCACGGGCAGCCGGAACCGCGCCTGGCTTGGTCAGCTTCAACCGCACCCACGGAATCTGGAATTCTTCCATCAGCACCGCGACCAGGCGCTCGGCGAAGGTTTCTACCAACTCGAAGCGTGCCTGCTCGGAAAATGCCTGGATACGCGCCGAAACACTGGCGTAGTCCAGCGCCAGGCTAAGATCGTCGCCGGCCGCTGCCGGGCGGTTGTCCCAGGCAAAACTCAGGTCCAGGCGCAAGCACTGGCGAATATCCCGCTCCCAGTCATAGGCACCGATGACGGTATCGACTTCCAGGCCTTCGATGAACACTCTGTCCAAGCACTTCTCTCCACAGCACGACAAGGGCGACTGGCGCCGTTAGAATCAGGGCGTCCTCGCCCGGAATAGTTAGCATGTTTTGGTTATTGGCGCTGCTCGCCTACCTGCTCGGCTCGCTGTCCTTCGCCATTGTCCTGAGCCGCCTTTTCGGCAGCCCGGACCCCCGTGCCAGCGGTTCAGGCAATGCCGGGGCCACCAACATGCTTCGCCTGGCAGGCCGCAAGCTGGCGATCCTGACCCTGCTTGGCGACCTGTGCAAGGGCTTGTTGCCCGTATTGCTTGCCCGCGCTGCCGGCCTCGACCTGCAGGAGCAGGCCTGGGTTGGCGTGTGCGCGGTGCTGGGCCACCTGTTCCCGCTGTACTTTCGCTTCCAGGGCGGCAAGGGCGTGGCAACGGCGGCCGGCATGCTAATGGGCCTGTACTTCCCGGCGGCATTACTGGCCATCGCTGCCTGGTTGCTGACCTTCTACCTCACACGTACCAGCTCGCTGGCGGCGCTTATCGCCACGCCGCTGACCTTGCCCCTGCTCGCCTGGCGTGAGCCCGAGGCACTGCTGCCGATCAGCGTGCTCACGCTGATGATCGTCTGGGGCCACCGCAACAACCTACGCGACCTGTTCGCCGGGCGTGAACGCCACTTCTGACAACTTTCAGACCGGCGGCAACTGCTCCATCGGCCAGCGCGCCTGCACGCTGATCGCCAGGTCCTGCTGCTGCCCGGCCAACAGGCGCTGGCAGCCGGCATAGGCGATCATCGCGCCGTTGTCGGTGCAGAACTGCGGGCGGGCGTAGTACACGTTGCCCTTCATGCCAGCCAGCATTTCCTCGAGGGAGGCACGCAAGGCCTTGTTGGCGCTGACACCACCGGCAATCACCAGCCGCTTCAGGCCCGTCTGCTTCAGGGCCCGCTTGCACTTGATGGTCAAAGTCTCCACCACCGCCTGCTGGAATGCCAGCGACACGTCGCAACGGGTTTGCTCACCGTCGTCGCCAGCATCACGGCACTGCTGCCAGGTATTCAGGGCGAAGGTCTTGAGGCCGCTGAAGCTGAATTCCAGCCCCGGGCGATCGGTCATCGGCCGTGGGAAAACAAACCGCCCTGGCACGCCCTGCTCGGCCAGCCGAGCGATTTCCGGGCCGCCGGGGTAGTTCAGGCCGATCAGCTTGGCGGTCTTGTCGAACGCCTCACCGGCTGCGTCGTCCAGGCTTTCGCCCAACAGCTCGTACCGGCCGATGCCATCGACCCTGACCAACTGGGTATGGCCACCCGACACCAACAAAGCGACGAACGGAAACTCGGGCGGGTTTTCTTCCAGCATGGGCGCCAGAAGATGGCCTTCCATGTGGTGCACGCCAATGGCCGGGATGTCCCAGGCAAACGCCAGGGCCTGGGCGCAGGACGCGCCGACCAGCAGTGCGCCGACCAGCCCAGGACCCGCGGTGTAGGCGATGGCATCGATCTCGGTGGCGACGCAGCCAGCCTCGTCCAATACCTGGCGAATCAACGGCAGCATGCGCTTGACGTGATCGCGTGAGGCAAGCTCCGGTACCACACCGCCGAACACGCGGTGCAGGTCGATCTGGCTGAACAGCGCGTCGGCCAACAAACCGCGTTCGCTGTCATATAATGCGACGCCAGTTTCGTCGCAGGATGTTTCCAATCCCAGTACTAGCATGGGCTCGTCCCTTGTGGGGGCTGAATTCGAAGCCGCGCATGATAGTCGCCGTGTCGGGTGCCGACCAGCGGTTTTCGATCAGAGGCTTTGCATTCCGGCCAGCTAAGGGTTAACATCCGCAACCCTTGAAAACCGACGTTCTCCAGCACACCTTTGTTTTGCCAGGAGCACGTCTACCCCGGTAATGAATTAAGGTAGCCCTGGATGCCAGCCGTCAAAGTTAAAGAGAACGAACCCTTCGACGTAGCTCTGCGTCGTTTCAAGCGCTCCTGCGAAAAAGCCGGTGTACTGGCTGAAGTTCGTAGCCGCGAGTTTTACGAGAAGCCGACCGCCGAGCGTAAGCGTAAAGCAGCTGCTGCTGTTAAGCGCCACGCCAAGAAAGTTCAGCGCGAACAGCGCCGCGCCGTTCGTCTGTACTAATACAGGCGTTCTACGCAAAGCTTCTGCCCTGCCCGGCTCACCGCCGGGCCGATGGCAGCGGTTGCTTCACAACTGCTTCAAACTTGGGCAGCTAGCTCAAGGCCTTTTATGCACTCGCGTCATGCGAACTGCATGGGGGCAACCTGCCTGAAACGTCAGAGCTGGTCATTGACCAGATCGTGCACGTCCTGTCTGACGAGCCTTCATTGGCTGGCGACGAGCACATACTTCCCTCGCACTTCCCCTTGCAGCATTCGCCCCAACCGGCGCGTGAGCGATTAGACTTGCCAGTTGCCAGATGACGAGACTGCCATGGCCGGGCTGATTCCCCAGAGTTTCATTGACGACCTGATCAACCGCCTCGACATTGTCGACGTGGTGAGTTCGCGCGTCCAGCTGAAAAAAACCGGCAAAAACTACTCGGCCTGCTGCCCGTTCCACAAGGAAAAGACCCCGTCCTTCACGGTCAGCCCCGACAAGCAGTTCTATTACTGCTTCGGTTGCGGCGCCGGTGGCAACGCCCTCGGCTTCGTCATGGACCACGACAACCTGGACTTCCCCCAGGCGGTCGAGGAACTGGCCCGCGCCGCTGGCATGGAAGTGCCCCGCGAAGAAGGCCGTCGCGCACAAAAGCCGCGCCAGCCAACCGATTCACCGCTGTATCCGCTACTGGATGCCGCCACCGAATTCTACCGCCAGGCCCTGCGCAACCACCCCACCCGCAAAGCGGCGGTGGACTACCTCAAAGGCCGCGGCCTGTCTGGGGAGATTGCCCGGGACTTCGGCCTGGGCTTCGCGCCACCCGGCTGGGACAACCTGCTCAAGCACCTGGGTGCCGACACCCTGCAGCAAAAGGTCATGATCGATGCCGGCCTGCTGATCGAGAACGCCGAAACCGGCAAGCGCTATGACCGCTTCCGCGACCGCGTGATGTTCCCGATCCGCGACAGCCGTGGCCGCGTGATCGCCTTCGGCGGCCGCGTACTGGGTGACGACAAGCCCAAGTACCTCAACTCCCCGGAAACCCCGGTTTTTCATAAAGGCCAGGAACTCTACGGGCTTTACGAGGCGCGCAAGCACAACCGCAACCTCGACGAAATCATCGTCGTCGAAGGCTACATGGACGTCATCGCACTGGCCCAGCAGGGCCTGCGCAACGCCGTCGCCACCCTCGGGACCGCCACCAGCGAAGAGCACCTCAAGCGCCTGTTCCGCGTGGTGCCCAGCGTGCTGTTCTGTTTCGACGGCGACCAGGCCGGGCGCAAGGCGGCCTGGCGCGCGCTGGAGTCCGCCCTGTCGGCCCTGCAGGATGGCCGCCGCGCACGCTTTCTGTTCCTGCCCGAAGGCGAAGACCCGGACAGCCTGGTGCGCGCCGAAGGCACTGACGCCTTCATGGCACGCATCAACCAGCACGCCCAACCCTTGGCGGATTACTTTTTCGAGCAACTGAGTGCCGAAGCTGACCCGCGCTCGCTGGAAGGCAAGGCGCATTTGGCGACCCTGGCTGCACCGTTGATCGAAAAAATCCCTGGCGCCAACTTGCGTCAGTTGATGCGTAACCGCCTGAAGGAAATCACCGGCCTCGACCCTCAGCAAGTCGAGCAACTGGCCCAGCAACCGGCAGCCAGTAGTAGCGTCCCGGACTACGATCCGGGCTATGACTACGATGCCATGGCCAGTTACACGCCAGACTACGGCGACATGCCGCAGCACGACTACGCGCCGGCGCAGCAAGAGCAACAATGGAAGCCGAACAAGGCGGGCGGCAAGAAGCCGTGGAGCGACAAGCCCTGGGACAAAAACCGCAAAGGCGGCAAGCCCTGGCAGCAACGCGACGAGGCCCCACCGCGCACCCCGGCCCCCGTGGAGCCCCCGACCCTGGCGGCCTTGCGCACTTTGCTGCACCACCCATTACTGGCCGGCAAGGTGGAAGATGCCAGCCACTTCGCCGACGAAGAGCACCTGTACAGCCAGCTGCTGGTGGCATTGATCGAAGCCGCTCAAAAGAATCCTGGGCTAAGCTCAATGCAGTTGATCGCACGTTGGCACGGCACCGAACAGGGCCGTTTGCTGCGGGCGCTGGCCGAGAAGGAATGGCTGATCGTGGCCGACAACCTTGAACAACAGTTTTTCGACACTATAACTAGCTTGTCCGCCCGCCAACGCGAGCGCAGCCTGGAACATCTGCTCAGGAAAGCACGTCAAAGCGAGTTGAGCAGTGAGGAAAAATCGCAGCTTCTCGCCCTGCTTAGCAGGAATGTTCCCGCACAAACGCCGACCTCATCTGGCGCGTGAGGCCCATGCTCGGGTATAATCCTCGGCTTGTTTTTTGCCCGCCAAGACCTTCAGTGGATAGGGTGTTATGTCCGGAAAAGCGCAACAGCAGTCTCGTATCAAAGAGTTGATCACCCGCGGTCGTGAGCAGGGCTACCTGACTTACGCGGAGGTCAACGACCACCTGCCTGAGGATATTTCAGATCCTGAACAGGTGGAAGACATCATCCGCATGATCAACGACATGGGGATCAACGTATTCGAGAGTGCTCCGGATGCGGATGCCCTTCTGTTGGCGGAAGCCGACACCGACGAAGCCGCGGCCGAAGAAGCCGCTGCTGCGTTGGCGGCAGTTGAAACCGATATCGGCCGCACGACCGACCCAGTGCGCATGTACATGCGTGAAATGGGTACTGTCGAGCTGCTGACCCGCGAAGGCGAGATCGAAATCGCCAAGCGTATCGAGGAAGGCATCCGTGAAGTCATGGGCGCCATCGCTCACTTCCCGGGTACTGTCGACTACATTCTCAGCGAATACGACCGCGTCACCACCGAAGGTGGCCGTTTGTCCGATGTGCTCAGCGGTTATATCGACCCTGATGACAACATCGCTGCCCCGACCGAAGAAGTGCCTGTTCCAGGTGCCAAGGTTGCGGCTGCCAAGGAAGAAACGGACGACGAAGAAGAAAGCGAAGAGAGCGACGATGAGGAAGAGGCCGAAAGCGGCCCGGACCCAGTCGTTGCCGCTCAGCGTTTCGGTGCGGTTTCCGATCAGCTTGCCATCACCCTCAAGGTGCTGAAAAAGCATGGCCGTAGCCATGCCGAGAGCATCGGCGCCATGCAGGCGCTGGCCGATCTGTTCATGCCGATCAAGCTGGTACCCAAGCAGTTCGAGGTACTGGTCGAGCGCGTGCGTGATGCACTGAGCCGCCTGCGTCAGCAAGAACGCGCCATCATGCAACTGTGCGTCCGTGACGCTCGCATGCCGCGTGCCGACTTCCTGCGCATGTTCCCAAGCAACGAAACCGACCAGACCTGGAGCGGTGACCTGGCCAAGCGTAACACCAAGTGGGCTGCTGCCCTGGGTGAAAAAGACGCTGCCATCGTCGCCTGCCAACAGAAGCTGATCGACCTTGAGACCGAGACTGGCCTGACCGTCGCGGAGATCAAGGAAATCAACCGTCGCATGTCGATCGGTGAAGCCAAGGCCCGCCGCGCCAAGAAAGAAATGGTCGAGGCGAACCTGCGTCTGGTGATCTCCATCGCCAAGAAGTACACCAACCGTGGCCTGCAGTTCCTCGACCTGATCCAGGAAGGCAACATCGGTTTGATGAAAGCGGTGGACAAGTTCGAATACCGTCGCGGCTACAAGTTCTCGACCTATGCCACCTGGTGGATTCGTCAGGCGATCACCCGTTCGATCGCCGACCAGGCCCGCACCATCCGTATTCCGGTGCACATGATCGAGACGATCAACAAGCTCAACCGTATTTCCCGCCAGATGCTGCAGGAAATGGGCCGTGAACCGACCCCGGAAGAGCTGGGCGAGCGCATGGAAATGCCTGAGGACAAGATCCGCAAGGTACTGAAGATCGCCAAAGAGCCGATCTCCATGGAAACCCCGATTGGTGACGACGAAGATTCGCACCTGGGCGACTTCATCGAGGACTCGACCATGCAGTCCCCGATCGACGTAGCCACGGTCGAAAGCCTCAAGGAAGCCACCCGTGACGTGCTCTCGGGCCTGACCGCCCGCGAAGCCAAAGTGCTGCGTATGCGCTTCGGCATCGACATGAACACCGACCACACCCTCGAAGAGGTAGGTAAGCAGTTTGACGTGACCCGTGAACGGATCCGTCAGATCGAAGCGAAGGCGTTGCGCAAATTGCGTCACCCGACGCGCAGCGAGCATCTGCGTTCCTTCCTCGACGAGTGATGACAAACCCCGGCCCAGGCCGGGGTTTTTCTTTTGTGGCCAAAGCGGCGACACAATGCCTGATTTCTGCCCCACATCCCCCTGAATGCCCGTCTACACTCGACGTCAGACACTCTGATAGCGAGGCCGCTATGCCCCTAATGCCGGCCATTCTGTTGCTGCTCCTTATCCTGTGGACCACAACGGCCGGCGCCCTGACCCTGACAGATGAGGAAAAAGCCTGGCTGGCTGCCCACCCGCAGTTAAGCCTGGGCGTAGACGCCTCTTGGCCACCGTTCGAGTTTCGCGACCAGGAGGGCCGGTACCAGGGATTGGCCGCCGACTACATCGACACGATCCAGGAACGCCTGGGCGTGACGCTAAAACCGGTCGAGCCCAAGAGCTGGACCGAGGTATTGGCGCAGGCGCGCAATAACCAGCTCGACCTGCTACCCGGCATCATGTCGACTCCCGAGCGCCAGGGTTACCTGGCCTTTACGCGCCCCTACCTCGACTTCCCGATTGTCATCTTGGCCCACAAAGGCGGCGCCCAACCTCGCTCATTGAAAGACCTGTACGGCCTGAAGATAGCCGTGGTCGAAAACTACGCCCCGCACGAACTGCTGCGCACCCACCACCCCGACCTCAACCTGGTGGCCATGCCCAATGTCAGCTCGACCCTGCAGGCACTGGCCACAGACGAAGTCGACGCTGTGGTCGGCGACCTCGCTTCGAGTATCTGGAGCCTTCGCCAGCTCAAGCTCGACGGCCTCTATGTCAGCGGCGAAACGCCCTACCGCTACCAACTGGCCATGGCCGCACCACGGGACAACAAAGTCCTGGTGGGCATTCTCGACAAAGTCATGGCCGACATGAGCAGCGCCGAGGTCAACCGTATTCAACAACGCTGGGTCGGTAACGTGGTGGACCAGCGCCTGTTCTGGTCCGACATGTTGGTGTATGGCCTGCCTGCGGTGCTGTTGCTGGTGGCGATTCTTGCCGTGGTGATCCGCATCAACCGCAGGCTTAGCTCGGAAATTTCCCGGCGCATCGCCCTCGAACAAGAGCTGCGCAGCAGCGAATATCACTACCGCGGCCTGGTCGAGAGCCTGTCGGCCATCGCCTGGGAAGCCGACGCCAACGATTTCACCTACAACTATGTCTCGCCCCATGCCGAAGACCTGCTCGGCTACCCGTTGCATGACTGGCTCAAGCCCGGCTTCTGGCGCAGCATCCTGCACCCGGAGGACGCGCTCTGGGCCCAGGCTTATTGCGACAGTGAAACCGCAGCCGGCCGCGATCACAGCCTCGACTACCGGGTCATCCGCGCCGATGGCCAGCCCCTTTGGATCCGCAACATCGTCAGCATGATCGAGCATGGCCACCGGCCGGTGATGCGCGGGCTGATGATCGACATCAGCGAGACCAAACGCACCGAAGACGCCCTGCGCCTGTCGGAGCAGAAGTTCGCCTCGGTGTTCCAGCAGTGCCCGGACATCCTGCTGATCGCCCGCCATAGCGACGGCTGCCTGCTGGAGGTCAACGAAGCCTTCGAAGAGCAGATCGGCCTCACCCCAGGTCAAGTGATCGGCCGCACCGCCACCGAGCTGAACCTGTGGGCCGTCGCCGGCACCGGGCCGCGGCTGCTCGAACGCCTGCACCAAGGCGGCATCCGCAACCTGGAAATGAGCTTCCGCCGCAGCAATGGCCAGTTGTTCACAGGCCTGACCTCGGCAGAAACATTCGAGCTCGATGGCACGCCGGCGCTGGTCGTGGCCGTGCGCGACATCAGCCAGCTCAAAGAAACCCAGGAGCAACTGCAAACCTCGGAAGAGAAGTTCGCCAAGGCATTCCACGCATCGCCCGACGGCCTGCTGCTGTCGCGCCAGAGCGACGGGCTGCTGATTGAGGTCAACGAAGGCTTCTGCCGCCTCACCGGCTACGACCTGAACCCGACCATCGACCAGACCTCCCTTGACCTGGGCATCTGGGTGGACCTCAACGAGCGCAAGCGGCTGGTCGACCAGCTCAAGCGTGATGGCTTCGTACGTGACTTCAGCTGCCACATCCGCCGCAGCGATGGGCAGATCCGCCTGTGCGAACTGTCCGCCCGGCCCCTGCCGATTGGCGGTGTCGACTGCATGCTGACCATTGCCCGCGACATCACCGAGCGCCACCTGATGCAGGAAAAACTGCAGCTGGCCGCCACCGTGTTCGAAAACACCGCCGAGGGCGTTCTGATCACCGACATCGACCAGCGCATCAGCGCGGTCAACCGCGCGTTCAGCGAAATTACCGGCTACGGCGAGATCGAGGCGCTCGGCCAAACCCCGCGCCTGCTCGCCTCCGGCCAGCACGACAGCGCCTTCTATGCTGCCATGTGGCATCAGCTGACCGACGAGGGGCACTGGCAGGGCGAGATCTACAACAAACGCAAGAATGGCGAGCTGTACCCCAGTTGGCTGACCATCAGCGCGGTGCGCAACAGCGAGTACGAGATTACCCACTTCGTCGCCGTGTTCGCCGACATTTCCAGCCTCAAGCACGCCCAGGCCAAGCTGGATTACCAGGCTCACCACGACCCGCTCACCGGCCTGCCCAACCGTGCCCTGTTCGAGAACCGCCTGCAGGCCGTGCTCACCTGCGCCCAAGTCTCGAACCGCCAGGGCGCGGTGTTGTTCCTCGACCTCGACCGCTTCAAGCACATCAACGACAGCCTCGGCCACCCGGTCGGCGACTTGTTGCTCAAAGGCATCGCCCAGCGCCTGAAAGAACAGGTGCGCGACGTCGACACCGTGGCGCGCCTGGGCGGTGACGAGTTCATCATTCTGTTGCCCGGCCTGCACAGGCCCAGCGACGCCAACAGCATCGCCGGCAAGCTGCTGGCTTGCTTCAGCGCGCCCTTCCAGGCCGGCGAGCACGAGTTTTTCACCAGCGCCAGCATCGGCATCAGCCTTTATCCACAGGACGGCAGCGACGTCTCCACGCTGATCCGCAATGCCGACGCCGCCATGTACCGCTCCAAAGCCAAAGGCCGCAACCGCGTAGAAGCCTACACCCGCGACCTCACCGCCCAGGCCAGCGAGCGCATCGCCCTCGAACATGAGCTGCGCCGCGCCGTCGAACGCAACGAAATGAGCCTGTGCTTCCAGCCCAAGCTCAGCCTAAAGACCCAGAGCCTGGTCGGCGCCGAAGCGCTTATCCGCTGGAGCCACCCGACCTTTGGCGAAGTGCCGCCAGAGCACTTCATTCACCTGGCGGAAGAGAACGGCACCATTCTGCAGCTCGGTGACTGGGTGCTTGAAAAGGCGTGCCAGCAGATGCACATCTGGAAGATGCACTACGAAGACTTTGGCCCACTGTCGATCAACCTGGCCGGCGCCCAACTGCGCCATCCCCACCTGGCACGGCGCATCGAACAGTTGCTAAAGACCTACCAGCTCAAGGCCGGCGACCTGCAGTTGGAGATCACCGAAAACTTCATCATGAGCCAGGCAGAAGAAGCCCTGGCCGTGCTGCACCAGTTGAAAAAACTGGGCGTGCAACTGGCCATTGACGACTTCGGCACGGGTTATTCGTCCCTCAGCTACCTCAAACGCCTGCCGTTGGACATCCTCAAGATCGACAAGTCGTTCATCCGCGGCCTACCTGACGACCCCCACGACGCCGCCATCGCCAGGGCGATCATCGCCCTGGGCCGCAGCATGCAGTTCACGATCATTGCCGAAGGTGTTGAGAACCAGGCCCAGCAGCGCTTCCTGGCAGCCGAGGGCTGTGAACAGATCCAAGGCTACATCGTCAGCCTGCCCTTACCCCCGGAGGAGTTCGCCGCGACGTTTCTTCGTATAGCACTATCCGATCTTTCGGATGGCACCCTTTCAAAACCCTCGTTATAATCCGGCCACTTACTGAGGGCCTATAGCTCAGTTGGTTAGAGCAGAGGACTCATAATCCTTTGGTCCACGGTTCGAGTCCGTGTGGGCCCACCAAATACGACAAAGCCGCGCAATCGCGCGGCTTTTTTGTGGCTGTTGCCCCGTCCTGATTAAGGACATGCCGCTTAGGCCCGTTTCTTGGATGCCTGGCCTGCATTCGCAAACCCGTTGGCGCCGTTGTTGAGTGACACCTTCCGGCGCCTAGAAGCCTCTAGAGCTTCCTCTTGCCTAGTACAAAGCGCATCCCAGCCCTTCATCGCTAAAGCGACCGTCCTCGGTACAGGTTTTTCGCCACTGCGATAGTAAGCCAGCATACGCCTGCTAAGGCCCAATTCCTGCGCGGCACGGTCCAACGTAAGCCCGTTTTTGGCCATCCAATTCCAAACCAGCTCATGCGAACACTCACCGCTTTGCTCCACTGCTCTGGCGCGGAGGTTGTCGGCAGCAAGCTCCAATTCGTCGTCATCGGCCCAGATGACGGTATCGCTCCACTCGCCAATTGCAGCGGTCGCAAAAACCTCGGGGTCAGATAGCCGTCGCAACGTTGGGTGTTTCGCGATGATAGCGTCCAGCCTCACTGGGTATTGCTTTCCATCGGCGAAGGTCAGCAGTAACTCGTTGGGGGCAGTGACAGCGAGCTCTGTCAGCCGGAAGTGTTTGTTTGTCATGGGTTCAGCTCCTCCCACATTGCAAGCAGTCGGGCTTTATTCTGCGAAGCCCATTCAAGTGCCTCGATCATCTCTCGCAGGGCTACCCGTGAACCACCGATACCTGTCAATGGAGTCAACTCCTTGATCGCAATCAATGCCTCGCGGCCATCACTTAATCGCAGGTGGAAATGCGGGGGCAAATGGTCATTCGCATAGAGGCAAATTGAGCAATTGGATAGCCGATGGATCGTGGGCATAAGTCGAGTATATAGTGCAATGGTTGCACCAGACAGTACCATTCGATCAACCCAGCGCCCACCCTCAAAAATGTAACCCTTTTACCTCGCCCGAGGCTGCATCTCAACCTGCCGCGTATTGTAGAACGTGGTCTCCGCCGGAATGTCCCGCATCACCAGCGACATGGCACCAATTACCACGTTATCGCCAATGCTGATCCGGTCCGCCACGATGCAGCTGTTGGCACCCACGCTGACGTTATCGCCAATGCGCAACGCATACGCCTCCAGCCCAAGGGTCTTGATGCCGATCGAGCAATTCTGGCGGATGAAAAAGTTACGCCCGATGCTCACGTGGCGGGTAATCACCACGCCGGGCAGGTGGGCGATGCGCAGCCCGGGGGCGATCTGGGCGCCGATGTCGATGTCCACGGCGTACTTAAGATTGAGCCGTTGCTGCATACGCGTGGCGTGACGCTGGGCCAGGCCGCCTCGTGCGTCGAGGTACTGGGCCAGGCGGAAGGCAAAGAGAAAGCGCAGCTTGTTGTCCTTGCGGGCGCGGCGCAGCACGTTGAACAGCAGGCTGATGCGGCGGCTGGGCTTTTTCTTGTTGGAGACTTCCAGTCGCCAGCATTCGAGCAGGTTTGCGAAGTTCACGGCGTGGGTCCAGTACGGTCGGCCTGCCATGATGCCGAAAGAAAGCCAGTGACGCAGCCTTGCCCTGCTTGCCATTGGCTGGCTAGGCTAGCGGGCCCACTGTAGAGACTTGCCATGTCGGATGCCCGCCCCATTACGCTGGATGAAATCGACCGCCAGCTGATCGCCCTGCTGCAAATCAACGCCCGCGAAAGCGTTGCCACCCTCGCCCGGCTGCTGGGTATCGCGCGCACCACGGTCAACTCACGCTTGGAGCGGCTGGAAAAGAACAAGGTGATCTCAGGCTACGGTGTGCGCCTGGGCCAACACGTGATGGGCGGTGGCTTGCAGGCGTATGTCGGGATCAAGGTGCAGCCCCGTTCCGGCAAGGAGGTGGTGCGGCGTCTGAGTGCCATGGGGCAGGTGCAGCAACTGTGCGCGGTGAGTGGCGAGTTCGATTATGTGGCTTGGCTGCGGACCGATTCGCCGGAGCAACTGGACCAGTTGCTTGACCAGATCGGCAGTGTCGATGGGGTGGAGAAAACCACCACGTCGATCATTTTGAGCAGCAAGGTGGACCGGGGGCAGTTGCTGTGACGTGAGGGGCACGAGGTGCCAGGCTTGCGATTGGCGGCGCTCGATCTCATAGGCGCTGCAAATCTCCAGACAAACTCTTAACCGTCACCATCGATCTCGTCAAAAACAATCAATTAATGCTCATTTAGACGAAAAAACATACATTCAGACAACACTCTGCATCTTAATTACGAACCCCCCACGCCCTAAAATGACCCCCAGGCATCTCCTATACTCAGGCTCCGCTCTCTGCGCAGCCCCTCTGGCAAGGTCACTTCATGAACAACAAGAACCGCCACCCCGCCGACGGCAAAAAACCCATCACCATCTTCGGCCCGGACTTCCCCTTCGCCTTCGATGACTGGCTGGAACACCCGGCCGGCCTGGGCAGCATCCCGGCCGAGCGCCAGGGCGAGGAAGTGGCGATTGTCGGGGCCGGGATCGCTGGCCTGGTAGCGGCTTACGAGTTGATGAAGCTGGGCCTCAAGCCTGTCGTCTATGAAGCGTCGAAACTGGGTGGCCGGCTGCGCTCGCAAGCCTTCAACGGCACCGACGGGATCATCGCCGAGTTGGGTGGCATGCGCTTTCCGGTCTCCTCGACGGCCTTCTACCACTATGTGGACAAGTTGGGCCTGGAGACCAAGCCATTCCCCAACCCGCTGACCCCCGCCTCGGGCAGCACAGTAATCGACCTGGAAGGCCAGACCTACTACGCCGAAAAGGCCGCCGATTTGCCCGACCTGTTCCACGAGGTGGCCGACGCCTGGGCCGACGCCCTGGAAAGCGGCGCGCAGTTTGCCGATATCCAGCAGGCGATCCGGGACCGTGATGTACCGCGCCTGAAAGCGCTGTGGAACACGCTGGTGCCCCTGTGGGACGACCGCACGTTCTACGACTTCGTCGCCACCTCGCGCTCGTTCGCCAAGCTGAGCTTCCAGCACCGGGAGGTGTTCGGCCAGGTCGGCTTCGGTACCGGAGGCTGGGATTCGGACTTCCCCAACTCGATGCTGGAAATCTTCCGCGTGGTGATGACCAATTGCGACGACCACCAACACTTGGTCGTGGGCGGCGTCGAGCAGGTGCCGCAAGGCATCTGGCGCCATGTGCCGGAGCGCTGCGCCCATTGGCCGCAAGGCACCAGCCTCAGCTCGCTGCACGGCGGTGCGCCGCGCACCGGGGTCAAGCGCATTGCCCGCGCCGCCGATGGCCAGTTGGCGGTGACCGACAACTGGGGCGACACCCGCCATTACGCCGCCGTGCTTGCAACGTGCCAGACCTGGCTGCTGACCACGCAGATCGACTGCGAAGAGTCGCTGTTCTCGCAGAAGATGTGGATGGCCCTGGACCGTACCCGCTACATGCAATCGTCGAAAACCTTCGTGATGGTCGACCGCCCGTTCTGGAAGGACAAAGACCCGCAAACCGGCCGCGACCTGATGAGCATGACGCTCACCGACCGCCTCACCCGCGGTACCTACCTGTTCGACAACGGTGACGACAAGCCGGGGGTGATCTGCCTGTCCTACGCGTGGATGAGCGATGCCCTGAAGATGCTCCCGCACCCGGTGGAAAAACGCGTGCAACTGGCCCTCGACGCACTGAAGAAAATCTACCCGAAGACCGATATCGCCGGGCACATCATCGGCGACCCGATCACCATATCGTGGGAGGCCGACCCGCATTTTCTCGGTGCTTTCAAGGGCGCGCTCCCGGGCCACTACCGCTACAACCAGCGCATGTACGCGCACTTCATGCAGCAGGACATGCCCGCCGAACAGCGCGGCATATTCATCGCCGGCGACGACGTGTCGTGGACGCCGGCGTGGGTGGAAGGCGCGGTGCAGACGTCGCTCAATGCCGTGTGGGGTATCATGAACCACTTCGGTGGCCAGACCCACCCGGACAACCCAGGCCCAGGCGATGTGTTCGATGAAATCGGCCCGATCGCCCTGGCCGATTGAGACAAGGAGGCGCCATGCGCATCGCTCTGTTCCAAGGCGCGCCCAACCCACTGGACGTGCCCGGCAATCTGCAACGGCTGCAGCACCAGGCGCAACGGGCGGCTGAAAGCGGCGCCCAGCTGCTGGTGTGCCCGGAGATGTTCCTCACCGGCTACAACATCGGCCTGGCCCAGGTCGAGCGCCTGGCCGAGGCCAGTGATGGCCCCGCGGCCATGGACGTGGTGGAGATCGCCCAGGCGCATCGCATCGCCATCACCTATGGCTACCCGGAGCGCGGCGATGATGGCGCGTTCTACAACAGCGTGCAGTTGATTGATGCCCACGGTCGCAGCCTGTGCAACTACCGTAAGACGCACCTGTTCGGTGAGCTGGACCGCTCGATGTTCAGCGCAGGCCCCGACCATTTCCCGGTTGTGGAACTGGAAGGCTGGAAGGTCGGCATGCTGATCTGCTACGACATCGAGTTCCCGGAGAACGCCCGGCGCCTGGCGCTGGACGGCGCCGAACTTATCCTGGTACCGACGGCGAACATGGCGCCTTACGATTTCATCTGCCAGGTGACAGTGCGAGCGCGGGCGCAGGAGAACCAGTGTTACCTGGTGTATGCCAACTATTGTGGGGCCGAGGGCGACATCCAGTATTGCGGCCAGAGCAGCATCATCGGCCCGGATGGCAGCCTGCTGGCCATGGCCGGGCGGGACGAGTGCCAGTTGCTGGCCGAGCTTGCGCGTGAGCAGGTGGTAGAAGGGCGCAAGGCGTTTCCTTACCTGACCGACTTGCGCCAGGAACTGCATGTGCGCGAGGGTTTGTAGGAGCGGCAAGGGTTACGACAGTGCGTTAGCATTAACGCCTACCTGGAGCCCCCATGCCTGACGCCACGCAGCACCTCACCCTCGCCAACGGCCTGCAGCTGACCCTGCGCCATGCCCCGCGCCTCAAGCGTGCGGCGGCCGCGTTGCGGGTGCAGGCAGGCAGCCACGATGCCCCGGCAAAATGGCCGGGTATGGCGCACTTTCTCGAACACCTGTTCTTCCTGGGCACAGCGCGCTTCCCATTGGAAGACGGCCTGATGCGGTATGTGCAGGCCCTCGGTGGCCAGGTCAACGCCAGCACCCGTGAGCGCACCACCGACTTTTTCTTCGAGGTCCCCCCCGCGGCTTTGGCCGGCGGGCTGGAGCGCCTGTGCCAGATGCTGGCCGAACCCGACCTTGGCATCGAGCACCAGCGCCGGGAGCGTGAGGTCATTCATGCCGAGTTCATCGCCTGGTCGCGTAACCCGCAGGCTCAGCAGCAATTCGCCCTGCTGCAGTCGGTTTCGCCCCAGCATCCGCTGAGCAGTTTTCAGGCGGGCAATCGTTACACCCTCGCCCTGCAAGATCCTGCGTTTCAACGCGCCCTTGGCCTGTTTCACCAACGCTTCTACCAAGGTGGGCAGATCACACTGAGCCTGTGCGGCCCACAACCGCTTGAAGCACTGGAACGCCTGGGCCGGAAATTTGGCAGCCTGTTCCCGGCCGGTAGCCGTGCCGCGCAGGCATCGCCGCCGCCGCTGCGCAGGGCCGGGCAGCCACTGACGTTCGCCCACGAAAGCCTGCCAGAAGGTGCCGAGCGCGCACTGGGGTTGCTGATCGACCTGCTCGACGACAGCCGACCAGGGGGATGGCTGAGTGCGCTTCGCCAGCGCGGTTGGCTGCAAGGCTTCAAAGCCGAAACGCTGTATGCGTTCGCCGGGCAGTTGCTCTGGCACATCGACCTGCAGCTCAGGGCTGATGCCTGCAAGGATGAGGCGATCGCATTGCTGCACAGCTGGTTCGGTTTTATCCGTCAGGCTGATCCGCAGCGGCTGAACGCCGCGTTCAGTCAATTACAGCGCAGCCGTGAGTGGGCCGCCAGCCCGCTGGAGCTGGCACGACGGGACAGCTCAGGCCAGCCCTTCGCCGCACTCGACGAACAAGGCCTGAGTGCGCTGAAGGCACTGCTTGCAAGCCTTCCCAGCGGCGAGCTTGGCCAATGGCAGATACCCGCCGCAGACGCTCTGCTCACCGCCTCACCGCCCCCCGCGACCGCGCCGTTACCCAACGCACTGGCCATCAGCGACATGCTCCCGGCATCACGCCAATACGCCGCCCTTTATCTACGCTGGCACCTGCCCTCAAGCCTGCGCCATGGCGTGTTCACGATCCTTTGCCAGGCGCTGCGCCCCTTGCAGGAGCGCGCCGAACGCGCCGGGCTGCACCTACAGTTCAGCGAAGCTGGCGAATATTGGCAGCTACAGTGCGCCGGCCAACCGTCGGCAGTGATGAACGCCGTCACCGAAGCCCTCGCGCTGCTGAACGCGCCCTCACCTGCCGATTGGCAGACCCCGCCGCCGCCCGCGCCCGCCCTGATCCCGATCAGAGCCCTGCTCAAGCGACTGCCTGATGCCATGCATGCCCACAAGGCCGAACCGCTACCCGCGGGCTCGCTCGAACCGAGGCAGCTTGCGCAGGCGTGGGAACAGGCCCGCTGGCATGGTCTGGCACTGGGCTTTGATGACCCGGGCCCTCTCGGCACCGTGCTGACCCATTGCCCCGGGCAAGGCGCCACTGCCCCTGCGCCGCCCCAGTGGCAGGCCCGTCGATGGGTAGACGCTGCACTGGCCGGCAGCGAAAACGCGGTGTTGCTGTTCTGCCCAGTGCCCGCTGACCAGCAAGCCATCGGCCGCCTGATCGCGCAGCTGTTGCAGGGGCCGGTGTATCAACGCCTACGGGTAGAGCTGCAACTGGGCTACGCGGTGTTCAGCGCCTTCCGTCAGATTGAAGGCTGCGCTGGCCTGCTGTTTGGCGTGCAATCGCCCCATGCCACCCCTGCTCAAATTCTCGCTCACCTGCAGCCGGTCCTAAGCAAAGGCGTGGTGCTCGACAGCGCAGCACAGCAGGCGCTGGCCGAGCAGTTCGCCGAGCCTGCGATGGCCAATGCCGAGGTGGCCGAATGGGCGTGGCAGACACACCTGGCGACACGACCCGACAGGCTGAATGACCTACAGTGGTCTATCCTCATGGCTCGGCAAGCGGACCTTGATGCGCTACTTGGCAGTCTTCTGGCCCCTCATGCCCCTTGGCTCTGCTTGGCCAACAGCGCAGCGCCAGACCCATCCTGGCAATAGCAAAAACGAGGATTGTTACGTTAACTGCAAGGGCGCTTTTCGAAGAATTAACCTTTCGGTACAAATTTTTCTTGTAAGATAGCGCAATCTCAGTCAAGGGAACCTCCGGCGTACGGCGGTACCCAATAAGTAGCTGACCAACCCAACCCCGTTCGGAAGGAGTCATCCCATGTGGACCAAACCTGCATACACTGATCTGCGTATCGGCTTCGAAGTCACCATGTACTTCGCCAACCGCTAAGCCCTGCTTACGGTTCGACGCCTCGGCCCGCCGGGGCGTTTGTGTTTTTTGGAAACGGTTTTCCGGTAGAGAGTGGCCATGTACATCCAGATTCTCGGTTCTGCCGCCGGCGGCGGCTTCCCCCAGTGGAACTGCAACTGCGTCAACTGCAAGGGCTACCGCGACGGCAGCCTGCGGGCCACGGCGCGCACGCAATCGTCCATCGCGCTGTCCGACGATGGCGAGCACTGGGTCTTGTGCAATGCCTCGCCCGACATCCGCGCCCAACTGCAGGCCTTCGCGCCGATGCAGCCGGCCCGCGCCCTGCGCGATACCGGCATCAATGCCATCGTCCTGCTCGACAGCCAGATCGACCACACCACCGGCCTGCTCAGCCTGCGCGAAGGCTGCCCGCACCAGGTGTGGTGCACAGACATGGTCCACCAAGACCTGACCACCGGCTTTCCGCTGTTCAACATGCTCAGCCACTGGAACGGCGGCCTGCAATGGAACCGCATCGAGCTCGAAGGCAGCTTCGTTATCGACGCCTGCCCCAACCTCAGGTTCACGCCCTTCCCCCTGCGCAGCGCCGCGCCCCCCTATTCGCCGCACCGCTTCGACCCGCACCCGGGTGACAACCTGGGCTTGCTGGTCGAAGACACCCGCACCGGTGGCAAGCTGTTCTACGCCCCGGGCCTGGGCCTGGTCGACGACAAGCTGCTGGCGATGATGCACGGCGCCGACTGCCTGCTGGTCGACGGCACCCTGTGGGAAGACGATGAAATGCAGCGCCGTGGTGTCGGCACCCGCACCGGTCGCGAGATGGGCCACCTGGCGCAAAACGGCCCCGGCGGTATGCTCGAGGTGCTCGATGGTTTCCCGCGCCAGCGCAAGGTACTTATCCACATCAACAACACCAACCCAATTCTCGATGAAGACTCGCCAGAACGGGCCGAGGTCCAGCGTCGAGGCGTTGAAGTCGCCTTCGATGGCATGAGCATCGAGCTTTAAGGAGGCCTGATGAGCGACCCGTTGCCGATGTCCCCTGCCGAATTCGAGCAGGCCCTGCGCGCCAAAGGTGCCTACTACCATATTCATCACCCGTATCACGTGGCGATGTACCAAGGCCGCGCCAGCCGCGAGCAGATCCAGGGCTGGGTAGCCAACCGCTTCTACTACCAGGTCAACATCCCGATGAAGGATGCCGCGATCCTGGCCAACTGCCCGGACCGCGAAGTACGCCGTGAGTGGATCCAGCGCCTGCTCGACCATGACGGCGCGCCTGGCGAAGACGGCGGTATTGAGGCCTGGCTGCGCCTTGGCCAGGCCGTGGGCCTGGACCCTGATCAACTGCGCTCCCAGGAGCTGGTACTGCCCGGCGTGCGCTTTGCCGTCGACGCCTACGTCAACTTCGCCCGCCGCGCCAGTTGGCAAGAGGCGGCCAGCAGCTCGCTGACCGAGCTGTTCGCCCCGCAGATCCACCAGTCGCGCCTGGACAGCTGGCCACAGCACTACCCCTGGATCGACCCCGCCGGCTACGAATACTTCCGCACGCGCCTGGGCCAGGCGCGGCGTGATGTCGAGCACGGCCTGGCAATCACCTTGCAGCACTACACCACCCGTGCGGGCCAGGAGCGTATGCTGGAGATCCTGCAGTTCAAGCTGGATATTCTTTGGAGCATGCTCGATGCCATGAGCATGGCCTACGAGCTGAACCGCCCGCCTTATCATTCGGTCACCCAGGAACGGGTCTGGCACAAGGGGATCGCCCTATGACTTTCGATCGCAAGCAAGTGCCCAACTGGCGCCCCGGCTACCGCTTCCAGTACGAGCCGGCACAGAAAGGCCATGTGTTGCTGTACCCCGAGGGCATGATCAAGCTCAACGAAAGCGCTGCGCTGATCGGCGGCCTGATCGATGGCCAGCGCGACGTCGCGGCAATCATTGCCGAACTTGCACGGCAGTTCCCCGATGTGCCGGAAGTTGCCGACGACATCGAGCAGTTCATGGAGGTGGCCCGTGGCGAACACTGGATCGTCCTCGCCTGAGTTGCCGGCCACGCCCGAGGTCGGCTTGCCGCTGTGGCTGCTGGCCGAGCTCACCTACCGTTGCCCGCTGCAATGCCCGTACTGCTCCAACCCGCTGGACTTCGCTGCCCAAGGCCAAGAACTAAGCACCGCGCAGTGGTTCAAGGTGATGGCCGAAGCGCGAGAAATGGGCGCCGCGCAGATTGGCTTCTCCGGCGGCGAACCGCTGGTGCGCCAGGACCTCGCCGAGCTGATCGGTGAGGCCCGTCGGCTGGGCTACTACACCAACCTGATCACCTCCGGCATCGGCCTGACCGAAGCCCGCATCGCCGAATTCAAAAAAGCCGGCCTGGACCATATCCAGATCAGCTTCCAGGCCAGCGACGAGCAGGTGAACAACCTGCTGGCCGGCTCGAAAAAGGCCTTCGCGCAGAAGCTGGAGATGGCCCGTGCCGTGAAGGCCCACGGCTACCCGATGGTGCTCAACTTCGTTACCCATCGGCACAACATCGACAAGATCGACCGCATCATCGAGCTGTGCATCGCCCTCGAAGCCGACTTCGTCGAGCTCGCCACCTGCCAGTTCTATGGCTGGGCGCACCTCAACCGCCTGGGCCTGCTGCCGACCCGCGCGCAATTGGAGCGCGCCGAGCGCATCACCAACCAATACCGTGACAAGCTCAAGGCCGAGGGCAACCCCTGCAAGCTGATCTTCGTCACCCCGGACTATTACGAAGAGCGCCCCAAGGCCTGCATGAATGGCTGGGGCAGCCTATTCCTGACCATCACCCCGGACGGCACCGCCCTGCCCTGCCACGGCGCCCGCCAACTGCCGGTGCAGTTCCCCAACGTGCGTGACCACGACCTGCGGCATATCTGGTACGACTCGTTCGGCTTCAACCGTTTCCGCGGTTACCAATGGATGCCTGAGCCCTGCCGCTCCTGCGATGAGAAGGAAAAGGACTTCGGCGGTTGCCGTTGCCAGGCCTTCATGCTCACCGGCGATGCCAGTAACGCCGACCCGGTGTGCGCAAAATCGGCTGACCACGGCATCATCCTCAAGGCCCGCGAGGAGGCAGAAACCGCCCAACTCGCGATTGAAGAGATGACCTTCCGCAATGAACGAAACTCCCGTGTCATCGCTCGCGGCTGAATTCAGCGCAGCCCAGGCCGTTGCTGCAGGCACCGACTTCGCCGAGCTCAAGGTCAGCCCGGCCGGGCTGTTCTGGAACGAATTTCGCCCGGCCGACGGCGCCTGCCGAATCTGGCACTGGCACCAGTACCAAGCCAAGTGCCTGACACCGGATGGCTTCAGTGTGCGCAGCCGGGTGTACGAATACGGCGGCGGCAGTTTCTGCGTCGGCGGTGACGGGCTGGTCTTCGTCAACGAAACGGATCAACAGGTGTATACCCAAGGGCTGGACGGCGAAGTGCCGCGCCCGCTGACCCAGGCAGACGACTGCCGCTACGGCGATGTGCACTGGCATGACGGCCAGGTGCTGGCAGTCGAGGAGCACCATGGGCCAACCGTGGAACATCGCCTGGTTGCCCTGCGCGAAGGCGCCCGCGAGGTGCTGGCTGAAGGTGCCGACTTCTACGCGTCACCCACCTTGAGCGGCGACGGGCAGCGCTTGGCCTGGGTCGAATGGGACCGCCCGGCGCAACCTTGGACACAGACGCGCTTGCTGCTGCGCGAGCGTGACAGCAGCGGCGCCTGGGGGCCTGCGCGTTGCGTGGCGGGCTTGGACGAATCCCTGCAACAACCGCGTTTCGATGCGCAAGGCCGCTTGTATTGCCTGTCGGACCGCAATGGCTTCTGGCAGCCCTGGGGGGAGATCGCCGGGCACTGGCAGGCCCTGCCCGCCGAACCCGCCGACCATGCCGGCGCGCCCTGGCAACTGGGTACCAGCACCTGGCTCGCCCTGGGGCCGCAACGCTATGTAGCCAGTTGGTTCGAGGATGGCTTTGCGCAACTAGGGCTGATAACCGCAAACCAGCAAGTGGAGCGTTTTGCCAGCGCCTACACCCGCTTTCGCAGCCTGGCGATGGATGCCGGGCAGCTCTATGCCATCGCCGCCTCGCCCGTCAGCCCACCCGCCGTCATTGCCATCGACCTGAGCAATCATGAGGTGCGGGTACTGGCCGGTGGTGCCGAGGTGCTGCCCGCCGAATGCATCAGCAAGCCGCAGGCCATGCGCTACGCCAGCGGCAACGGTATCGCCCATGGTTTCTTCTACCCGGCCATGAACGCCAAAGCGCCCGCGCCCTTGGTGGTGTTTATTCATGGCGGGCCGACCTCGGCGTGCTACCCAGCGCTCGACCCACGCATCCAGTATTGGACCCAGCGCGGCTTCGCCGTCGCCGACCTCAATTACCGCGGCAGCACGGGTTATGGCCGGGCCTATCGCCAGGCGCTGCACCTGCGCTGGGGCGAGAGCGATGTCGAGGATGCCTGCGCGGCGGTTGCGCACTTGGCGGGGCTGGGGCTGATCGACCCGAGCAAGGCCTTCATTCGCGGCGGCAGCGCGGGCGGCTACACCACGCTATGTGCCCTGGCGTTCCATGATGTGTTCCGGGCCGGCGCCAGCCTGTATGGCGTCAGTGACCCTGTCGCACTGGGCCGCGCCACGCACAAGTTCGAAGGGGATTACCTGGACTGGTTGATCGGCGACCCGCTGCAGGACGCCGAACGTTATCGCGCACGCACGCCCCTGCTGCATGCAGCGCAGATCAAGGTGCCGGTGATTTTCTTCCAGGGTGAGCTGGATGCGGTGGTGGTGCCAGAGCAGACGCGCCTGATGCTGGACGCCCTGAAGGCAAATGGCATTGCAGCCGAGGGGCACTTCTATGCGGGAGAGCGGCACGGGTTCCGTAATGCACAGAACCTGGCGCATGCGTTGGAAGAGGAATGGGCGTTTTATTGCCGGGTGTTGGGCCAGTAAAGCCAAGGGGGCCGCGCTGCGGCCCCGCGTTTCTCAGCGCTTGGCGATGATATACACCGCATGCACGATCCCCGGAATGTACCCACACAGCGTCAGCAGAATATTCAGCCAGAACGCCCCGGCAAAACCCACCTGCAGAAATACCCCAAGCGGCGGCAGCAAGATGGCGATGATGATGCGAATGAAGTCCATGCAAGTCTCTCCTGAAGGGTTACAACAGAGACTAGCCGCGCGTCATAGAGGTTCCACAGGGCCAGGGTACCCCTCAAAAAAAACGCCCCGGGCCAAATGAAACAGGCCAGGGGCGATGCGCAGGAACGCCAGACGGTTCGTTGAATTCAATTACGCCGGCATTTCGCGGCGGGCTTGCTGCTGTGCATGCAGGCGGGCAAAGGCGCGGGCCAAGCGCAGGAGCATTTCGTCGATGTTGCCCTTGCTCACGGTCAGCGCCGGCGAGAAACGCACCACATCCGCCTGCGGAGCATTGAGCAGCAGGCCTTCATGCAGGGCGGCCGTTACCAGGTCCTGGGCGACGCCTTCCTGCAGTTGCAGGGCCCACAGCAGCCCCTGGCCACGCACCTCGCCCTGGCCATAACGGCCAGCCAGGCGGCTCAGGCCTTCGCGTAGGTGGCGGCCGCTGTCCTGCACATGCTCGAAAAAGCCAGGCTCCAGCACGGTGTCCAGCACTGCCAGGCCTGCGGCGCTCATCAGCGCGTTGCCATGGTGGCTGCCTTCCAGCTCACCCGGCTCGGCGCAGCAAGCGGTGCCGCGTGCCAGCAAGGCGGCCAGCGGTACCCCACCGCCCAAGCCCTTGCCCAGGGTGATGATGTCGGCACGTACCCCGTAAGTCTGCTCAGCGAGCAGCGCACCACACCGGCCGATACCGGTCTGGACTTCATCCAGAATCAGCAGGATGCCCAGCTCGCGGCACAGCGTTTCGACGCCTTTGAGGTACGCCTGCGTGGCGGGAATAACCCCCGCCTCGCCCTGGATCGGCTCAAGCATGATCGCCACGGTGCGCGAGTTCACTTCCGCATGCAGTGCCGCCAGGTCATTGAAAGGCACCTTGCTGAAGCCCGGCAGCCCAGGCTCGCAGCGATTGCACGGCAGCGGGTCGGAGGCTGACAGCGCGCCCAGGCTGCGGCCGTGGCAAGCCTGGCTGGCGGTGATGATGTGATAGGCGCCGTTGCGGTGCAGCTGGCCCCATTTGCGCGCCAGCTTGATCGCCCCTTCGCACGCTTCGGCGCCGCTGTTCAGCAGGTAGGCCTGGTCGCTGCCGGTGCTCTGGCACAGGCGGTTGACCAGCGCCAGCCGGCCGCGGCTGTGAAACCCCGACCCCGGGTTGATCAGCGCCTGGGCCTGATTGCCCAGCGCCTTGACCAGTACGCTGGGGCTGTGGCCGAGGCTGTTCACCGCGCCGCCCTGGGTGAAGTCGAGGAAGGCATGCCCTTCGCTGTCCCACAACCACGAGCCCTGGCCGCGCACGAAAACCTGCGGGGCACGTTCGGTACTCGGCATCAGGCGCTCACGGGACAACTGCGGCGCATCCGCCACGGTCACCGGCGCACGCTCGGGCTCGGCGACGGCGGCGGCAGCCGAGCGACGCAGGTTGAACAGGTTCATCAGGGCTCCAACCAATCACGGTAAAGGGCGGCCAATGTGCGGTCTTGATGCCGGCACTTGATATTCAGCCTTGCCTATCAAAAGTGTTTTTCATCCGGGGTAACAATCCGGCCCGATGACCGCTGTAACCCACTGGAATACGGCGATAGACTAGGCGCCACGACGGGTTTCGACCATTTCGTTTTTCCAGCATTTTCGATAAGTGTTACTTATGGATTTCCGCCAACTGCGTTATTTCGTCGCGGTGTACGAAGAAGGCCATGTCGGCCGCGCCGCCGAGCGCCTGTCTTTGTCCCAACCCGCGCTTTCCCAGCAGATCCGCCAACTGGAGCACAGCCTCGACCTGAGCCTGTTCGAGCGCAGCAACAAACGCCTGCTGCCGACCTTGGCCGCCCACACGCTGTACAACCATGCCCTGCCGTTGCTCGATGGCCTGCAACGGGCCCAGGAGGCCATGCGCAACTTCAAGGGCCAGTCTTTGCGTACCCTGGCCATCGGCGTGCTGCAGACCGTGCGGCCCAGCCTGGTGCCGCAGTTGCTCGAACGCTTGCGCAAGGCCCAGCCGCACCTTGTGGTGCAAATCTACGAGCTGTCGGGGCTGGAAATCGAACGGCGCCTGCTCAATGGCAGCCTGGACATCGGCATCAGTTACCTGCCACCGCGCCAACCCGGGCTGCATGGCCTGTTGCTGTACGAAGATGAACTGCAGTTGGTCATCCCCGACACCCATCCCTTGAAGGACTTCAAGAAGGTGTCGATCCGCCAGGCCGCTGAACTGCCCATGCTGATGCTGGGCGAAGAGTTTCAGATTCGCCAGATTTGGCAGGCGCAACTGGCCAGCCAGGGCCGTCGGCCGCAGGTGCAGGCAGAGATGAACAACATGGCGGGGATTCTCGACAGCCTGGCCCATACGGCGCTGGCTACCATCTTGCCGGGGCGGGCCAAGGACGCGGCTGAGGATGACCAGGGGCTGCTGTGGAAGCCATTGAGCGAGCCGCGGGTGCCGCTCAAGGTCGGGCTGGTGTTCCGCGATGCGCAGCGCCAGCAAGCCTCGGTGGAGCTGCTGCGTACGTTACTGGAAGAAGAGACAGACGCGCGCCAGCTGGGAGGCTCGCCTTTGGATGTGCTGGGCTGACAAAAAAACGCGCACAAAGAAAACCCCGCCGAAGCGGGGTTTTCCAGACTGTTTCCCTGTGACATCCGTATCGCCCCGCCATCCTGGCAGGTGGTCCTTCGTCGTCTTCCTTGATCTGTCCTTTGCGCTTCCTGCGCAACGTCCATGTGGTAAAGATTACCTGTGGATCCAATCTGAGAACAGTGGTGAAAAGTCACCACGTCGTGTAGGAGAAAGCTTACAAAGGGGATTCAGTCCCAGCCATGGGACCGCACAACGATCCGAAATTGCGCGATTGATACCTGTGGGAGCGGCCCTGCGTCGCGATGGGCCGCAAAGCGGCCCCAAGATCTATCAGAACTGCTCAGCATCCAGCAGGTACAGCGACTCGCTCCCCGCCTTCACCGACGCCACCAGCGAATCCACCCGTGGCAGCAACCGTGCAAAGTAGAACCGCGCCGTACCCAGCTTGCCCGAGTAGAACGCCTCATCCCCCTCACCCGCCTGCGCCGCACGCGCCATCAGCGCCCACATATAGCCATACGCCACATAACCAAAGGCATGCAGGTACTCGACCGAGGCCGCGCCAATTTCATTGGGGTTACCCTTGGCCTGCTCCAGCACCCACTCGGTCAGCCCGTCCAGCTGGTCGAGGTAAGCACCCAGCGGCTTGGCGAACTCGTCCAGCACGCTGTCGGCACCGGCGATGAAGCGGCGGATCTCGTCCGAGAAGAGCTTGTAGTATGCGCCGCCACTGGCAACCACCTTGCGCCCCATCAGGTCAAGGGCCTGGATGCCGTTGGTGCCTTCGTAGATCTGCGTAATCCGCACATCACGCACCAGTTGCTCCTGGCCCCACTCACGAATGTAGCCATGCCCACCGAACACCTGCTGGCCGTGCACCGCGCACTCCAGGCCCAGGTCGGTCAGGAAGGCCTTGGCCACCGGCGTCAACAAGGCCACCAGCTCTTCACTGCGCTTGCGCGTGGTGGCGTCTTCGCTGTACTTGGCACTGTCGAGTTGCAGCGCCACGTAGCTCGAGAAGGCGCGCCCGCCTTCGATCAAGGCCTTCATGGTTAGCAGCATGCGCCGCACATCAGGGTGGACGATGATCGGGTCGGCAACCTTGTCCTTGGCGTGCGGGCCGGTCGGGGCACGGCTCTGCAGGCGGTCACGGGCGTACTCAACGGCGTTCTGGTAGGAACGCTCAGCCGATGCCAGGCCCTGAATGCCGACGCCCAGGCGCTCGTAGTTCATCATGGTGAACATGGCCGCCAAGCCCTTGTTGGGCTCACCGACCAGGTAACCGACCGCTTCGTCGAAGTTCATCACACAAGTGGCGGAGGCTTGAATACCCATCTTGTGTTCGATCGAGCCGCAAGTGGCCGGGTTGCGCGCCCCCAGGCTGCCGTCTGGATTGACCAGGAACTTGGGCACCAGGAACAACGAAATGCCTTTCGGCCCGGCGGGCGCGTCCGGCAGCTTGGCCAGCACCAGGTGGATGATGTTCTCGGTCAGGTCGTGCTCACCACCGGTGATGAAGATCTTGGTGCCACTGACCTTGTAGCTGCCGTCAGCCTGGGGTTCGGCCTTGGTGCGGATGATGCCCAGGTCGGTGCCGGCATGGGGCTCGGTCAGGCACATGGAGCCCGCCCAGACGCCGGCGTACATGTTGGGCAGGTACTGTTGCTTGAGCGCTTCACTGGCGTGGGCATTGATCGACAGGCAGGCACCGGCAGTCAGCATCGGGTACAGGCCGAAGGCCAGGCTCGACGCGTTGACCATTTCCTCGACCTGGGCCGAGATAACCTTGGGCATGCCCATGCCGCCGAACAAGGGATCGCCACCAACGCCCACCCAGCCACCTTCGGCGTAGGTGTTGTAGGCCTCGATGAAGCCGGCCGGCGTGCTGACCGCGCCGTTGTCCCAGTGGCAACCCTCTTCGTCGGCGGCACGGCTGAGTGGGGCGATGGTCCTGGCCGTCACCTTGCCCGCCTCTTCCAGCACGGCGAGGGCGGTCTCGGCATCCACCACTTCGGCCAGCGCGGGCAACTGCGCCCATTGCTCGGTCACGTTGAAGACTTCATTCAAAACGAAGCGCATGTCGCGCAGGGGCGCTTTATAGTCGGCCATGACAACCTCTCACTAGTAGGGTCGGGGCGGTCTCGGGGAACCGCGACACTGGGTTGCAGGCAGTGTAACCGAACAACTTTTACGAGACATAGGGTCATCAGCTGACCGTATAGTCTTGTTTGGTCACACCATGCGGACCGCCCCACGCTGCGATTGTTGCCCATGCACCATGACACAATTGCGCCCGGCCTCTTTGGCGCTGTACAGCGCCTGGTCGGCAGACTTGAGCACCGCCTCCGGGTTGCGATGATCGGCCTGGCGCTCGGCCACACCGATGCTGATGGTCACCGACACCGTACTCGCGCCGCTGCCAGCACGGCGCTGACGCCCTGTCGAATCGTCCTGCGGTCGGCTGTTCTGGTCGCGCAGCTGCATCGCATAGTTAGCAATCACCCCGCGCACAGCTTCCACATGCGGCACGCATTCTTCAGCCGTCTTGCCCGCAAAGACCAGGGCGAATTCCTCGCCACCATAACGGTAGGCGCGGCCACCACCGGTGACCTTGGACAACCGGCTGGCAACCAGGCGCAACACCTGGTCGCCGACATCGTGACCGTGGGTATCGTTGAATTTCTTGAAGTGGTCGACGTCGGTCATGGCGATCACATAGTTGCGCCCCAGCCGCTGCATACGCTCGTTCAAAGCACGGCGCCCCGGCAAGCCCGTCAGCTCGTCGCGGAAGGCCATCTGATAGGCCTCGTGCGCCACGGCCGCGGCAATCATCAACATCACCTGGCTGCACATGATGTTCAGGGTAAACGGCAGGATGAACGTCTGCGGCAGCATCCAGAACAGGCCAATCAGGCCAATGACCTGCGCCGCATGCAACGGCCTGGGCGCACGCAGGTACTGCACCACCAGCAGGATGAACACGCCGAGGAACAGCGGGTAGACCATCTGGATCAGGCTCATCCACTGGCCGTGCAAGGCCGGCCAGCGGATCTCCGCCAGCCAGGCCAGTAGCGCATCGGGGTAGCTTTGTTCCAGTGCCACCGCAACGCTGGCAACGGCGAACAACACTGCGAAGCGGGCGACCAGGTCCTGCAGCAGGTGGGTGCGCTCCTGCCAGGCGCCATACAGCCCGAACAGGGCCGGCAGCAGCAGGCACACCAAGTGGAAGATGACCGCGGCGTCCGCACGCACGTGGCCGTTGTCGCGGTAGAAGTCGGTCTGGGTGTCGAGCAGGAAGTAGGCGATGTACACCGTCACCATCAGAAACAGCTCACGCTGACGTCGGTAAACAGCACAGTAAGCACCGCCCAATAGCAGGACCAAGGTGGGCAAGACATTGAACAGCGATGTGAAAAAGACACTGAGGTCTCTTACGTAAGCCGCCGCAAGGCCTGCCAGCAAGAGAAACAGCGAAGGCAGGAAGTGGGTTACACGTACAGCATCAAGACGAAACAAGGGTAATCTCCAACCCGGCAGATCAATAGTGGCATTGTGCCCTTATTTCATCGGCAGCGCGCGTGAACAGTTGAATACAGATCTGATGCCGCCCCTCTGTAGGAGCAGCCTTGTGCTGCGAAGAGGCCGGTATGACAAACGATTTTCTGTGGCCGTTATGGCCTCTTCGCAGCACAAGGCTGCTCCTACACAGGCATCTGGCTGCAGAATAAAAAAACCCGCCTGCCGGTGAGGGCAGGCGGGTTTTTGTGCACGCGGTGGATCAGTAAGAGAGGCCGAAGTGCTCTTCGTCCATCGCCATCAGGTTCCCAGCACCCGACAGCATGGTCGCCACATGGGTACGGGTGCGCGGCAGGATGCGCTGGAAGTAGAAGCGCGCGGTCTGCAGCTTGGCGGTGTAGAACGCCACTTCTTCAGTACCGGCAGCCAGCTTCTCGGCAGCCAGACGAGCGATGTCGGCCCAGAAGTAAGCCAGGCAGGCGTAACCGGAATACATCAGGTAATCGACCGAAGCGGCACCCACTTCTTCGCGATCCTTCATGGCCGCCATACCCACTTTCATGGTCAGCTCGCCCCATTCCTTGTTGATGGCCGCCAACGGCTCAACGAACTCTTTGACCGCCTCGTTGCCTTCCTGCGCCTGGCAGAACTTGTGCACGATCTTGGTAAAGCCCTTCAGGGCTTCGCCTTGGGTCATCAGCACTTTACGGCCGAGCAGGTCCAGCGCCTGGATACCGGTGGTGCCTTCGTACAGCATGGAGATACGGCTGTCGCGCACGTTCTGCTCCATGCCCCACTCGGCGATGAAGCCATGACCGCCGTAGATCTGCACGCCGTGGTTGGCGGCCTCGAAACCGACTTCGGTCATGAAGGCCTTGGCGATCGGGGTCATGAAGGCCAGCAGGGCGTCGGCTTTTTTGCGCTCTTCCTCGTCCTGGCTGTACTTGACGATATCCACCTGCTTGGCGGTGAAGTAGACCATGGCGCGGTTGCCTTCGGCGAAGGCCTTCATGGTCAGCAGCATGCGGCGCACGTCCGGGTGGACGATGATCGGGTCAGCCGCCTTTTCAGGGGCTTTAGGGCCGGTCAGCGAACGCATCTGCAGGCGCTCACGGGCGTATTTCAGGCCGCCCTGGAACGCCACTTCGGCGTGGGCCAGGCCTTGCAGCGCGGTGCCCAGGCGAGCAGTGTTCATGAAGGTGAACATGCAGTTCAGGCCTTTGTTGGCCGGGCCGATCAGGTAGCCGGTAGCGCCGTCGAAGTTCATCACGCAGGTGGCGTTACCGTGGATGCCCATTTTGTGCTCGATCGAGCCACAGGTCACCGCGTTGCGCTCACCGATAGCGCCTTCGGCGTTGGGCAGGAACTTGGGCACGATGAACAGCGAGATGCCTTTGGTGCCGGCCGGTGCATCCGGCAGGCGGGCCAGGACGATATGGACGATGTTATCAGCCATGTCGTGCTCACCGGCGGAGATGAAGATCTTGGTACCGGACACTTTGTACGACCCGTCGGCCTGTGGCTCGGCCTTGGTACGCAGCATGCCCAGATCGGTACCGCAGTGCGGCTCGGTCAGGCACATGGTGCCGGTCCACTCGCCGCTGACCAGCTTGGTCAGGTAGGTGTGCTGTTGCTCTTCGGTGCCGTGCTCGGAAATGGTGTTCATCGCGCCATGGGACAGGCCCGGGTACATGCCCCACGACCAGTTCGACTCACCGACCATCTCGCTCAGGGCCAGGCCCAGCGACTCTGGCAGGCCTTGGCCGCCGTGGGCCACGTCGTGGGCCAGGCTCGGCCAGCCACCTTCGACGAATTGCTCGTAGGCCGCTTTGAAACCGGTCGGCGTCTTCACGCCCGACTCGCTCCAGGTGCAGCCTTCCTGATCGCCAACGCGGTTCAGCGGGGCCAGTACCTGCTCACAGAACTTCGCGCCTTCTTCGAGGATCGCGTCGACCATATCAGGCGTGGCGTCCTGGCAACCCGGCAGGCTCTGATAATGCGCTTCGTAGCCGAGCAGTTCGTCGCGAACGAAACGGATATCACGCAAGGGGGCTTTGTAGTCAGGCATTGCGATGAACCTCTGTGATGAGTTCGGGGGTGATCGGAACTGCCGGCAAGGCTTGGCGGCCGTCGATCAAACAGTTGTTTGAAACTTACGTTTAGCGCGAGCGGATGTCAAGGAGGGACGATAGTGCCATTTACGCCACGAAAAATGGCGTTTACGCCACCCACACATGAAATCTACACAACCCCTTGTAGGAGCAGCCTTGTGCTGCGAAGAGGCCAGCGATAAAAACGAACATCCCAGGGTGTTTAGCGGCCTCTTCGCAGCACAAGGCTGCTCCTACAGAGGGCGCGCAGGGGCGCAATGAGGCGCAAGGGAAGCCCGCGCCCACAAAGGAAGAGTCGCTAAGTTGAGTGCCGCGAGGGATCAGGCGTAGGTGTCGATGATCCGGCCGAGCATTTCGTCGGATGCCTTGACGACTTTCGCGCCAAGCTCCACTTCATGTTTGCCCAGCGCCAGTTGCACGGTACTGGTGGCCAAATCCATCTGCTGGCTGCGATCAACAGCGCGCAGACGCTCAGCCTGGAAGTCGCTCGACTGGCTGGTGGCGGTGCGTTCGGCGGTATTGTTGGCGATCTGGCTGGCGGCTTGATCCACGCGGTTCTGGCCGCTTTGGATTGCGCTGAGGCCCGCGTAATAGGCGGAGCTGCCGGTGATTTCCATGTCAGGACTCCATTGACGCTGGATGACGAACAGGCCTCATTAAAGCAGCAGATGGCAGAAAAGGCCCGTTTAAATCGTCAATGGCCCAATGCCAGTCGATAGGCAGCGGCCGTTAATCCAGCAAATCCAGCTGCAAATGCTCAGCCACCATATCGGCACTCGCCAGCTTCAACTTCGGTACGCGCCCCAGGCAAGGCGCCGGCAAGCGCTCGGCGAGGCTGGCCAGGTTCTCTTCCAATCGCGATGTGCGCGGTTCGATGATATTCGCCACCCAGCCCGCCAGTTGAAGCCCATCGCGGGCAATTGCTTCGGCGCTGAGCAAGGCATGGCTGATACAGCCCAGGCGCACCCCAACCACCAGGATCACCGGCAGTTGCAGGGCAATGGCCAGGTCGGACAGGTTGGCCTGGCCCGACAGCGGCACACGCCAGCCACCGGCGCCTTCGATCAAGGTGAAGTCGGCGTTTTGCTGCAGCACGTTACGCATCGCCGCCAGCAGCTCGGGCACACCCAGCGTGACGCCGGCCTCGCGTGCGGCGACATGGGGTGCGATCGCAGGCTCGAAGGCGAATGGGTTGACCTGTTCGTACGGCAATTTGATCGTGCTTTCATCAATCAGCGCCTGTGCGTCGCTGTTGCGCAGCCCTTTTGCGGTTACCGTGCAACCCGACGCCACCGGCTTGGCGCCCAATGTGCTCATGCCCTGCAACCGCGCTGCATGCAGCAGGCCGGCAGCAATCGTGGTCTTGCCGACATCGGTATCGGTACCGGCAATGAAATAGGCCTGGCTCATCTGACTCCCCTTACGCCTGTGGCTTGCGCAACACACCATAGACCACTTGGTAAGTGGCGGGCAGCCCCTGAGGCTGGCGAAATGCCTCATACGCCTGCAACAAGCCCTGCATGCGGGCACGGCCGGTGAGGCCGGAGGGGCGGCCCGGGTTGATATTGTGTGCACCAAGCGCCTTCAGCTCGTGGGTCAGGCTGCGTACATCGGGGTAGTGCAGCACGTGCGCGCGCTGCTGCAGGGCTACCTGCTCGAAGCCACTGCCCGCGCACAGGCGCTGGTAATCGTCAAAGCGGCGGAAACGGTTGACATGCACCAGGCCATCCACGGCCTGCCAGCTGGCACGCAGCTCATCGAGCGTGCCGACGCACAGGCTGCTGAAGGCCAGCACCCCGCCTGGGCGCAACACCCGGCGCGCCTCGTCCAGCACACTGGCGAACTGCCCGCACCATTGCACCGCCAGGCTGGAGAACACCAGATCGACGCTGGCATCGCGCAGCGGCAACCGCTCGGCATCGCCGGCCACGTGGTAGTGCGCGCCGCGCTGTTCGTTACGGGCATGGCGCAGCATGCCTTCGGCGATATCCACCGCCACGCCACTGGCCTGCGCGAAGCGCTCGGCCAGCACCCGGCTGAAGTGGCCGGTGCCGCTGCCCAGGTCCAGCCAGCGCGACGGTGCCAAGCCCTCTGGCAACTGGCCCAGCAGGTTCAGGCCGACGTCGCGCTGCAACGCGGCGACGCTGTCGTAACTGGCCGCCGCGCGGGAAAACGAGGCCGCCACCTGGCGCTTGTCCGGCAGCGCGCCGGGCAGGGTCGGACGGGAAAGGTCAGTCATCGCCACTCTCATGCAGAAAACTCTTGATACCCGCCGCCAGTTCCTGTGGATATTCCAGCAGGAAGGCGTGGGAACTCTCTTCGACCAGACCCACTTCCACGTCTGGCAACAGTTCGCTCAGGGCCTTGGCAGCTTCCGCCGGCACCAGTGCGTCGCTGCCGGCAAACAAGTGCAACTGCGGCCCGGTGTAGTGTTGCAGCGCAGCGCGGGTATCCAGTTGCGCCAGCACCTGCAAGCCACTGGCCAGGTACAGCGGGTCGGTGTCGGGCACCCCGACGCCCAGCTGGCGCAGCAAGGTGCGCGGCTGCAAGGCGCCGTCGCTGCACAGGGTGCGGAAGCGTTTGAGGGTTACCTGGGTGTGGCTGCGGCAACCGTCGAGGAAGGTGCCGAAGGTGTCTTCGGCCATGCCGTGGGGCCAGTCTGGCCGCGCCACGAAACTGGGGTTGCTGGCCAAGGTCAGCAGTCCGCAACAGTGGTCGCCGCGCTTGCGCGCAAGTTCGCTGGCGAGCATGCCGCCCAGCGACCAACCGCCCAGCCAGGTATCACTGGGCAACTTGCGGTCAAGGTGGTCGACCCACGCCTGTACGTCGGCGTCGGCCAGCTCCGGCAGGGGCATCAGTTCGACCTGCAGGCGGGCATCCTGGGCGCGCAGGCTGGCCGCCAACGGCTCCAGCGCAGCAGTACCCAAGCCCCATCCGGGGAGAAGGATCAGTCGGTTACGCATCGGCGGCCTCCAGCTGTGGATAACACTCGGCCAATGCATTCAACAATAGCTGCACCTGCGCCTCGCTGTGCGCGGCGCTCAAGGTAACCCGCAAGCGTGCGCTGCCGGCAGGCACGGTGGGCGGGCGAATTGCCGTCACCAGCAAGCCACGTTCGCGCAACATCTGCGACAGGCGCAGCGCTTGTGCGCTGTCGCCAATCAGGATCGGCTGGATCGGCGTCGGGCTGTCCATCAACTGCAGGCCGATCTGTTCGGCACCCAGGCGGAACTGGCGAATCAACGCAGCCAGGTGCTCACGGCGCCAGGTTTCGCGGCGCAGCAGCTCCAGGCTCTTGAGTGTCGCGCAGGCCAGCGCCGGGGGTTGGCTAGTGGTGTAGATATAGGGCCGGGCAAACTGCACCAGCGCTTCGATCAACGCCTCGCTGCCGGCGACAAAGGCACCCGCCGTACCGCAGGCCTTGCCCAGCGTGCCGATCAGCACAGGCACATCATCGATGCCCAGGCCGAAGTGCTCGACGATACCGCCACCTTGCGCACCCAACGTGCCCAGGCCATGGGCATCATCGACCATCAGCCAGGCGCCGCGGCCGCGGGCAACCTTGGCCAACGCCGGCAAATCGGCAAGGTCGCCATCCATGCTGAACACCCCGTCGGTTACCACCAGGGTATTGCCGACGGCCTTGTCCAGGCGGCTCGCCAGGCTGGCCGGGTCGTTGTGCAGATAGCGGTTGAAACGGGCGCCGCTGAGCAGCCCGCCGTCGAGCAAGGACGCGTGGTTAAGGCGGTCCTGCAACACCGTGTCACCCTGCCCGACCAGCGCGGTGATTGCACCCAGGTTGGCCATGTAGCCGGTGGAGAACAACAGCGCGCGCGGGCGCCCAGTGAGTTCTGCCAGGGCCTCCTCGACCTGGTGGTGCGGCGTGCTGTGGCCAACCACCAGGTGCGACGCGCCGCCACCGACACCCCACCGCTCAGCGCCCGCCTGCCACGCAGCGATCACCTCGGGGTGGTTGGCCAGGCCCAGGTAATCATTGCTGCAAAATGCCAACAGCGGCTGGCCATCGACCACCACCTCAGGCCCTTGCGGGCTCTCCAGCAGGGGCCGTTGCCGATACAGGTCTGCGGCGCGCCGTTCGGCCAGGCGCGCCGCCAGGTCAAAGGCCATTTCAGGCCGATGCTGCGTTGTAGAACATCTCGCTGCTGCGCTGTTCGACCAGCGCCTGCTCGATGGCCGCCTGGTGCACTTCATCGGCATGCTCTTCGCGGGCCTCAGGCTTGATGCCGAGGCGGGCGAACAGCTGCATGTCTTTATCAGCCTGCGGGTTGGCGGTGGTCAGCAGTTTTTCGCCATAGAAGATCGAGTTGGCGCCAGCCATGAAGGCCAGGGCCTGCATCTGTTCGTTCATCTGCTCGCGGCCAGCCGACAGGCGCACATGGGACTTGGGCATCAGCAGGCGGGCCACCGCCAGCATGCGGATGAAATCGAACGGGTCGACATCTTCTTCCTCGGCCAGCGGCGTGCCGGCGACCTTGACCAGCATGTTGATCGGCACCGACTCTGGGTGCTCCGGCAGGTTGGCCAACTGGATCAGCAGGCCGGCGCGGTCGTCCAGCGACTCGCCCATGCCCAGGATGCCGCCAGAGCAGATCTTCATCCCGGCATCGCGCACATAGGCCAGGGTCTGCAGGCGCTCGCTGTAGGTGCGGGTGGTGATGATGCTGCCGTAGAACTCCGGCGAGGTGTCGAGGTTGTGGTTGTAGTAGTCGAGGCCGGCCTGGGCCAGGGCCTGGGTCTGGTCCTGGTCGAGCTTGCCGAGGGTCATGCAGGTTTCCAGGCCCATGGCCTTCACCCCTTTGACCATCTCCAGCACGTAGGGCATGTCCTTGGCCGACGGATGCTTCCACGCCGCGCCCATGCAGAAGCGGGTCGAGCCGATGGCTTTGGCGCGGGCGGCTTCTTCCAGCACCTTCTGCACTTCCATCAGCTTCTGTTTTTCCAGCCCGGTGTTGTAGTGGCCGGACTGCGGACAATATTTGCAATCTTCTGGGCAGGCGCCGGTCTTGATCGACAGCAGGGTCGAAACCTGAACGCGGTTCGGGTCGAAGTGCGCACGGTGCACGGTCTGCGCCTGGAACAGCAGGTCATTGAACGGTTGCTGGAACAGCGCCTTGACCTCGGCCAAGGTCCAGTCGTGACGTGTTGTTGCAGTTGTGCTGGCGCTCATCGGCGTTTCCTTGTTTAGGCTGTAACTGGCGCCGGGACAGGAAAGCCCGCCAGCGCATCACGGATAGCTCGCATAGTCATGGAAGGCCTATGAACTGTCAACCTTGGATAAAAGCACTGGTTTACAATTGTACGATTATTAACCATAGCTGTTTGCTGTGCGATGAAACTGCCGAACAGCCCTACCCTTTATGCGTCGCATGCGAGCAGGAGCTGCCGTGGTTAAGTGAATACTGCCTGCGCTGTGCGCTGCCGCTACCAATGGCCGAGCTTACCTGTGCCCAGTGCAGCCGCCGCGCACCGGCCTTCGATCAGGTCGTCGCGCTTTGGCATTACGGCTTCCCTGCGGATACGCTGATCAGCCGTTTCAAGCACAACCGCCAATGGCCGCTGGGGCTTTTGATGGCCGAAATGTTGAGCCATGACCTGCAGCATCGCTACGCGGAAGGCTTGGCCAGGCCTGACCTGCTGTTACCCGTACCACTGGCCAGGCGTCGACAGCGCGAGCGCGGTTTCAACCAGGCCGGCATGTTGGCGCGCTGGCTGTCGAAGCGCCTGGCAATCAGCTTCAACGAGCGCTTGCTGCAGCGCACACGCGACACACCCGCGCAGCAAAGCCTGGATGCCAAGGCGCGTCGGCGTAATCTGCAGCGGGCCTTTGCCCTGATTGAAGCGGGCGCATTCAAGGGCCTGCATGTGGCCGTGGTTGATGACGTGCTGACCACCGGGGCCACCGCACAGGCCATTGCCACACTGCTGCGAGAGGCCGGTGCGCGACGGGTCGATGTGTATTGCCTGGCACGCACGGCAAAACCGGGGCAAGCTTGACGGGTCAGTCTCAGATAGGCGCCATCATGTCCCTGCCCGCTCTCCTCACCCAGCACATCGCCCGCCGCCCGCAACGCATTGCCTTGCTCCAGCACATCGCCGAGCAAGGCTCGATCACCCGCGCCGCCAAGGCTGCCGGCATCAGCTACAAAGCCGCCTGGGACGCCATTGATGAGCTCAACAACCTGGCCAGCCAGCCGCTGGTCGAGCGCAGCACCGGCGGGCGTGGCGGCGGTGGCGCACGCCTGTCGGCCGAAGGCGAGCGGGTGCTGCGGCTGTACCAGCGTTTGCAGGCCTTGCAGGCACAGATCCTGGAAGCGGCCGAAGACTCCAGCGACCTCGACCTGCTCGGGCGTTTGATGTTGCGCACCAGCGCCCGCAACCAGCTGCAAGGCCAGGTCAGCGCATTGCGCAGGGAGGGGCGCCATGACCGCGTCAGCCTGGCACTGGGCGGCGGGCTGGAGATAGAAGCCTTGATCACCCGCGGCAGTACCGAGCGTTTGGAGCTGAGCTTGGGCACCATGGTAGTGGCGTTGCTCAAGGCCGGATGGGTTCAACTGCTGGGGGCTGATGATGAGCCGGAGCCAGGCAGTAATTGCCTGACGGCTTGTATCGAGGAAGTCCTGGCTGAGGAAGGGGGCAGCAGTGAATTGCGCATGGCACTGGGCAATGGCCAGACGCTGTGTGCACTCGTCGAAACAGCGTGGCTGGCCCAGCAGGGCTTGAAGGCGGGTGACGAGGCCAGGGTGCAGTTTCACCCCTCCTTCGTCCTGCTGGGGGTGCCGGTCTAGGTCAGGTTACGTTGGTGAAGATGCCAGTCACCGGCGACACGTTGCCGGCATAAGGAACCGAGGTGCCAGCGGCCAGCGCAATCGTCGACCAGATGCGCTGCATGTCGACAAACCTGAGTTTTGCATCCGAGTACAATTCCCGATCCCACTGGCTCTTGATACTGAAATAGCGGCCATTTCCGCTGCCATTGCGCAGAAGGCCACTGGCACCACCCATGAGTACCATAGGCATGTTCATCATGTGCTCTGGCGCGCCGTCGGCCATTTCGCTGGTGAAGACCACCAAGGTGTGTTTGAGCAGATTGTCGCCTGGCACATCAGGATCGCTGTAGCGAGCCAGTTCATCCATGAATAGTTTCACCTGCCGCGTGTACCACTGCCTGGAGCCTCTCCAAACCTCCTCGCCGGCGTAGCGGTGGGCACAGTCATGGGGGTTGGTGCTGGCACTCACATCAAGAATGTTCAGCGACTCAGCCGAGCGCCCGACCTGCACGGTGGCCACTCGGGTCACGCCGCAGCTCAATGCTGCGGCCACAACCTTGTGATGGCCGGCCTGCACTTGATTGCGGTACTGCGCTGACTTGATTGGGTGATCTTCCAACGATAGAGGCTCGCATACCGATGGCACCGCCTCCTCCAAATCGTTGGCAAGCTGTTCAAGAGCATCCAGGTGGGTGACCAGTTTTTCCCGCTGCGCACCACCCAAACGCCCTCTGAGTTCTGCGATATCGGCGCGGATCAGGTCGAGAACATGGGCATTGCGAGTTTGACGATTGCGCACCTCGCGGGAAGTCGCGCCAAATACCGACTCGTAAAGACGCACGGGGTTCTGCTGGGGCGTCCTGATCCTGCTCTCATCCCACGACACATACCAGGGCGTGTCGTCGATACCCGCATGCGGGCCAGCAAACAGGCTGCGATGGATTGGCTGAGTTCCAGGCATCGCATCTCCCAGAATCTTGTCTATGGAACTCATTTGCCCCTTGTTATCACGCAATGCGTAGTTCCAGGCACCATGACCGCCCTGCCCCGAGGCTACGATGATGCCCTGCAAGTACAGTGACTGGTCGCGATAAGCAGCCAACTCCTGACTGACTGCGTTTAGCTCGAAGTTCGTGGTGTCATCACTTACCGCACGTGGAAACCACAGGCCGTCACCGTAGCCGCCGTTGTACGAGTCAACTGCCAAGCCGTCCGGCACGATGAAGAACACCACTTTCAGACGGGGCACCTGCCGCTCCCCCTGCAGCAGAAATTGAGCAAACCCACTGCTGCTAAGCGGCAACAGCGTACCCGCCGCAGCCAATTGCATCAGGAAACGCCGGCGGCTCTTCAGGATATCCATGTCAATTCTCCTCTTGGCGCTTGAGGAACACAGGTGAGGTAGCCAGCTCGCGAATCATCTGGATCAACGAACCGTTGGTCTTGAGCGATTCGGCGGCAGACTTCAACGTGCCAACCGACCCTGCAGAAACTTTGTTGCCGAACATGAAGCGGAAATAGCTGTCGGCCATGCAGGTTTGCGCCGTCAGGTTAGTGGGCAGCAGCCGAGCGATATCGCGCACATTGTGGACATTCGCCCAATTCTCCAGGCCCGTGTTGCTGATGAACGGCCCCGAGGCGTCAACCTTCAACTGCACCGGGAACTGCGCATGGTTGTAAGCCGGCTCAGTTTCCCGGTAGCGCCCGGACGCATCGTAGTTTTCCATGCTGGAACCGGTGTCGTTCATGTACTTGTGGCACTGCCAGCAACGTCCCTCCGAGGCTTGCTCACCGTTGACCAGGTCCCAACGTTCGCGGGTTGTGATCGCCCTTGGCGGATACTGCGGCTCTTGCGGGTCGGCATCGACCGGCGCACCGAACGCCCGGCACAGCAGCTGTTCACGAATCATGATGCCGCGCTTGACCAGAGAGGTAGCCTGGTAGTCAGAGGTGGCCGCCTGGGTAGCGCCCAGGTGCAACAGCCCCCCCCTTCGCTCATCGACCGTGACCTTACGCATGTCGTCGCCGGTCACTCCGGCAATCCCGTACTGTTCTGCCAACCTTTGATTGAGGAAGGTATACCCAGGGTTGAACAGTGCATTGAATGCCCCGCCGCTCTTGAGCACCTCACCCACCAGACGTGCCTGCTCCTGCCGCATGCTCTGGATGACCTCAGGCTCCAGCCCGGGCTTTTCCTGGATGTCGCGGCTGGTCTTGATGTAGTAGCTGATGAAGCGGTTGAACTGTGCGATGCCCTGCTCACTCATCAGCATCTGCTGAGCCAGCGTACCCATCTGCTCGGGCGTCTCGAGCTGACCTTGTTCGGCCATGCGCATGAGTTCTTCACTCGGCGTAGTACCCAGCATTGCGTAAGAAAGCGCTGTCGCTCGTTCGTTGGCGGTCAACTGATAGGTGCCGGATGTCCGGCCATCTGTTACGCCCAATTCAGAGCGATACAGGAAGTGAGGTGACAACAGCAGTGCGGCGACCAGCGAGGCATCATCATGGTCAGCCTTCACGGCTGCATACCTGCCGAGCTCTTCCGGGCTCAGTGGCCGTCGGAAGACGCGATGGCCGAGGCTTTCGACGCTCTGTTTAGCCAGCCATTGCGGGTCGACCTTGCCTGCCACACTCCACGCCGCGTCATACAGCATCTTCAGGTCTTCGGCGTTGATCATCCCCAGATCTGCCTCCCCGACATACTTGAATTCTTTATCAAACTTGTCGGCCGGCAACGTATCGGCCTGCACGTGCACGGCAAACAGGTCGTGCACGCTGTTCACATACTCGTCACGGGTCAGCAAGCGCAGTTGCCGCTTGCCGAATGCTTGCCCAGGGTCCAGATAGCCAGCCCACAACTCGTCGTAGAAGTAGTCGGCAATCTGCCCCGAGCAAGACGCATCGCAATGCCCGCTCACGCTCATGCCAAGAATCTGCTGTACCAGGGATTCCTTGCCCGCCAGGCTCCAGTTGATGGCCTTGTTGGCGTCCTGGAAGTACTGCACGGTGTGGCACTTCGCACAGGCGGTCGCCACGACCTGCTTGCCGAGTTCGGCGACGTGCTGGTAGCGCATCTGCACTTTCACCGCATCCCGGCTTTCTTCATCGATGTTCACGACCTTTTGGGTCGGCTCTGGCAGTTCGCCCTGGTAGTACGGGAAGTTGAATTTGTGCTCGCCGACTGGCAGCAGCACGTCCTGGGAGCTGCCCCATGGCACCTTGATAACCTGCGCCTCGCCGTCGCTGATCAGGGTGACTTCCCACTGCGCCGGCGCCTCGCCACTGAATGCAGCCTTGTCCGGTGCAACCACGGTGGCCTTGACGGGTTGGAACGGTGGCCGTTCGATGTAGGCGAGTTGCACTAACTGCGCGTCCGGCGAGTCGCTCAGCGTCACCTGTTGATGGCGCTGGCTGGGTATCAGCTCACCGACGTTGTCCAGCGTGACCGTATACGTGCCGGCAGCCAGGCCCTTGATGCTCAGTGGCGACTCACCCCAGGCGACATCGAAACGCCGGCTGCGCCCATCGCTGCCCTTGAGCGTGCCACTGATCATCAGTGGCCGAACCTCGGGGATTGGCGCCGCAGTGGGTTGCAGTTTGAGCAGGCTCTTGCCCACCACCTGCCCCATGTCGAAGGTGATGCGATAGATCACCCCGGCCAAGTCGTCAGACACCAACAGCGAGTTGTCGCTCAACGGCAACATGTCGGCTGGGCGGCCCAGGCATGAGTCGTCCAGGCAATACACATTGAAGTGCTCCGTCGAGCCGCCCCATCCCGTTACCAGCGGGATCTGGTTGATAACCTCACGTCCGTCCTTGACCGTGAGCATGCGCAGTTCCATGCCTGGGCTGGCTTTGGTCCCCGTCCCATGCACGGCCACCAGCAGGCGCTGCAGATTGTCGCCATCGTTGTAGAACCCTTCCCAGAACTCGATGCCCAGCGGCGCGGTGTTGCTGCCCAGTTCATAGGCGGGCGCCTCATAATCTTCAGGCTTGAGCAGGTGCAATGGCTTGTCCGAAACGATCGCCCCATCGGCCAATGGCGGCACGATGGAGCCTGGCTCCTGGTATTCCTCCTGGGTAAACCCAGGCACATCGCGGCCGTAGAAATACGGCACGCCGAAATGCTGCCCTTCCTGGCTGATCAGGTTGACTTCGTCGGAGTTCAGGTAGCCCTGCCGGTTGTTATCGGTGAACCAGATTTTGCCGTCCGGGTGCCAGGTGAAGCCGACCGCGTTGCGCACGCCCTTGGCCAGCACCCGGGAGGTGCCGTTTTCGATGTCATAGCGCAGGACAGTGCCGTAACGCCCATCTGGCGGAATGATGCAGGTATTGCAGGGGATACCGACGGCGGTATAGAGGCCCTTGTCCGATGGATCGATCGGGTTGAAGTGCAAAGGATGCTTTTGGTGCCAGATACGCTGACCAGGCCGCCCCAGCGGGAAATCGGCTTCGTCGGCAGGGAAGTTCATCACCACCTCAGGCTTAGCATCACGATAGTGCTCATCGACATTGCGCACCCGATACAACTTGCCGGAGGTCGAGAAATACAGGTCGCCATCGCGGTACACCACGCCATGCGGCTCTTCCAGCCCTGAGGCCAGCAAATACACCCCTGTTGGCTTACCGGCCTCGTCCAGCGGGATCGCATAGATGAACCCTGCTGTGCGCGCTTCATAGGTGTAGACGGGGATGGCACTGGAGCCGACGTAGAGCACCCGATTGCCCATCGCCATCTGCCGCGGTTGATACAGGCCGCTGGCGAACAGCTCCACCTTCACACCTGGCAGCGTCACCAGCCGGCTCAGGTCCAGTGGCTGGCGAAACTTGACCTCGAAGCTGATCTTCTCTGGCGTGTCAGGTTTGAATTCGACCTGGGTAGGCGTGGTCAGCGGCAGGTAACCCTGCGCTTCGTTCATGATCAGGTCGTACTTGCAGGCAGGAAGGTCAGGCAAAGTCAGCACTTCATCGGAACGCCCGGTGAACGGAATCGTCTCTTTTTTGCAGCGCAGCACGCCAGTGACCTCGAGGTTGCGCCGCCCTCCCAGCCCGACCCCTTTCGTCGATGCCGTGAACGGTACCTTGCCCGTCACTGTGCTGAATGACAGTTCCAGTGTGTTGGTCTGGGGCTGAGCATAACAAGCACCGAGGTCGTTCCACGCATCGCGCCAGAGCTCGCTACCGTTGAATGCCTCACCCGGGGAGTAAGGTGGCTGATTACACCACTGCCAGGCACCGACAGTGCCTTCTCTGTCGTTTTTGCATTGGAAGGCCCTGCCAACATTGGTCACCAAACTGTCCTGGCTGTAGGGGGTTTCTCCAGCGGCGGGCTTTTCATAGGCAGGCGCTTGGCACTGTTCAGGCGTTGCCTGTCGTGTTTTCGAGCGCTCCTGCGAAGGTGCGAGGCTCATGTATCCCACCAGGCTTATCAGCAGTGCAGCAAGACCGAACGCAGCAAGACGGCGCATGAATCGTCTCCTTGTCGAAGCCACCCCGCGCACAGGCGCAGGTGACAACCGCCCCGGTGCGCCAGCGGCCAATATGACCAAGCGAATCCGGGATCTCTGAACCGTTCGTGCGCGACTGCCAATATGCGAGAGCGATGAGCAGGACGGTAAACCAGCATCCTTTTTGTGGGTACTGGCAGAAATGCTAGGTACTCGGTAAGTGGGCGGCGCTTGATTGCTTGCGCCTGCGAACCGATTGAGGGAGGCTGGACGCTCAGAGCGTCATTACAATGCGGGCGCTATGCCCCATTCCCCCTGCGGAGCTTTCATGTCCCACCCCTTCGACACCCTCACCCCCGACCTGGTCCTGGACGCCGTTGAAAGCATTGGCTTTCTCAGCGACGCCCGGATCCTGGCCCTGAACAGCTACGAGAACCGCGTCTATCAGGTGGGCATCGAAGACTCGCAGCCGCTGATCGCCAAGTTCTACCGCCCAGGCCGCTGGAGCGATGAGGCCATTCTCGAAGAGCACCGCTTCACCGCTGAGCTTGCCGATTGTGAAGTGCCGGTGGTCGCGCCTCTGCAACATGACGGCCGCACGCTGTTCGAGCACCAGGGTTTTCGCTTCACCCTGTTCCCCCGCCGCGGCGGCCATGCCCCGGAGCCCGGCAACCTCGACCAGCTGTATCGCCTCGGCCAGTTGCTCGGCCGCCTGCACGCCGTAGCCGCGACACGCCCGTTTGAGCACCGCGAAGCATTGGCTGTGGACAACTTTGGCCACGCGTCACTGCAAACCCTGCTCGAGGGCAACTTCGTACCGCGGGAATTGCTACCTGCTTTCGAGTCGGTCGCCCGCGACCTGCTGAAACGGGTCGAGGACATCTACGCGCGCACCCCGCACAAAGTGATGCGCCTGCACGGCGACCTGCACCCCGGCAACCTGATGCATCGCGACGAGGTCTATCACGTCGTCGACCTCGACGACTGCCGCATGGGCCCAGCGGTGCAAGACCTGTGGATGATGCTCGCCGGCAGCCGCGAGGAACGCCTCGGCCAACTGGCAGAGCTGATCGACGGCTACAACGAGTTCCACGACTTCGACCCACGCGAGTTGCCCCTGATCGAGCCCTTGCGAGCTTTGCGCCAGCTGCACCACAGCGCCTGGCTGGCCCGTCGCTGGGACGACCCGGCATTCCCACGCAGCTTCCCTTGGTTTGGCCAACCGCGCTACTGGGGCGACCAGATTCTCGCACTGCGCGAGCAGATGGCGGCCCTTGATGAACAACCACTGAAATTGTTCTAGATGTGTGCTGACCTCTGTCTACAATAGGCGTCGCTTTATTTAGCTACCTAAGCAAGGATTCTGCATGCACGCCGCAAACCCGCAACGCGGGTACATCCTAGGCCTCAGCGCCTACATCATTTGGGGCCTGTTCCCCCTGTACTTCAAGGCAATCCAAAGCGTCCCCGCCGTGGAGATCATCGTCCACCGGGTGCTCTGGTCAGCGTTGTTCGGTTCGCTGCTGCTACTGGTATGGAAGCACCCAGGCTGGTGGCGCGAACTGCGCGACAACCCGCGCAGGCTGGCCATCCTCGCCCTGAGCGGCGCGCTGATCGCGGGTAACTGGCTGACGTATGTGTGGTCGGTGAACAACGGCCGCATGCTCGAAGCCAGCCTGGGCTACTACATCAACCCGCTGATCAACGTGTTGCTGGGCATGCTCATCCTCGGCGAGCGCCTGCGCCGCCTGCAATGGCTGGCGGTGGCCATGGCGGCCGTGGGGGTGGCCCAGCAGGTGTGGCAAGTGGGCAGCCTGCCCTGGGTGTCGCTGGTGCTGGCGCTGAGCTTCGGCTTTTATGGGTTGATCCGCAAACAGGCGCCGGTGGCAGCGCTGCCGGGCCTGGTGGTGGAAACCTGGATGTTGGTGCCGCTGGCCCTTGGCTGGATGTTGCTGCACCCCGCTGCCCTGAGCGCACAGGGCGCGTTCTACACCAGCAGTGAAGCGTTGTGGTTGATGGCGGCAGGGCCAGTGACCCTGGTACCGCTGGTGTGCTTCAACGCCGCCGCACGCCACTTGCCGTATACCACCTTGGGCTTCCTGCAGTACCTGGCGCCGACGCTGGTATTGCTGCAGGCAGTGTTGCTGTTTGACGAGCATTTGTCGTCGAGCACGCTGGTGGCGTTCATGTTCATCTGGGCGGGTTTGGCGATTTATAGCGTCGATGCCTGGTTGAATTTACGCAAACGCGCCTGATCAAAAAATGATCAAAACTCTGCAAGGTACGCCAGCCGTGGCTTGCAGAGACATCTCCAGAGGTTATCCACACCCTCGTCCCCGTGCTTTGTGCACAAGCCGCTGATATTTGGGTGTTTTTTGATCAAAACCTTGCAAGGCGCATGTTACCTGGGCTGGAGAGGTACGCCCCCAGGTTATCCACAGGGCCGTACCTGTGAAGTGGGGGATAACCCTGGGGTCCGCTTCGCGGCCCATTCGCAGCACAAGGCTGCTCCTACAGAGGTTGCGTGGTACCTGTAGGAGCTGGCTTGCCTGCGATGGGGCGCGAAGCGGCCCCGGCATTTCCAGTTCAATCCTCCGCCCGCAACTCCAACTCCACCATCAAATCATCCGCCAAGCTCTCCAACCGCTGCCGCAGCTCATCCAGCGACAACGTCAACGGCAGCGCCAACAGCGCATTGGCATGAAACAGCGGCTCGCTGCTCATCGGTGCAGGCCGCACTTCGGTGGTAAAGCGCTCCAGGTTCACCCCAAGCTCGGCCAGCAGCCGGGTGATATCACGCACGATCCCCGGCCGGTCATTGCCCACTAGCTCCATGGCGATCGGCTTCCAGGTGCACGAGGGCTCGATGCCGCTCTCGGCAATCAACACGCGAATGTCATACCGCGCCAAGCCCTGCAACGACGCCACCAGCTCTGTGTAATTTTCTGCCGGCACCGCCACCCGCAAGATGCCGGCAAACTGCCCGGCCATGCGTGACATGCGGCTTTCCAGCCAGTTGCCGCTGTGGTCGGCGATGCATTGGGCAATGCGTTCGACCTGGCCGGCCTTGTCAGGGGCAATCACAGTGAGTACAAGATGATCCACAAGCCCTTCCTCTGCGTCGAACCGCGCTGGGCGGCGATAAACCGGGGGATCGATTGAGTATAGGCAAGGCGCGGCAACCTGCCGCAGGGCAATCGACATAACGAATCGTGTACTGTTTCAAGATTTATCTGGAACAATCCACCTGTTTTTTGCGAACATACCCACTCCCAGCGTGACCATACGCGACCAACGGGTCGCACAACGACGCTTTTAGTCTGATTTTGCCCCGCCTACTGCTTCATGTAGTATCCCGTGGCGCGGACTACAAAACGTCGTTTGGATGTCTGCCAAGGCGCCTGTGAAAATACGCACACTGCCCGCCAGCCCGTCTGGCAGGCCGCACCCAGCCGCCCTAGGGTTCATTCACCCAGGGCACGCACTGGTGCCGTGTTTAGAGAAGCGCTACAGGCTTAATACAGAAGAGCGAAATAGCTGAGCAGAGTGAGGCAAGCAATGACTGGATACGTTCAAGTCGGTGGCCTTCAGGTCGCCAAGGTCCTGTACGACTTCGTGAACAACGAAGCCATCCCAGGGACCGGCATCGTCGCCGAGCAGTTCTGGGCAGGTGCAGAGAAGATCATCAATGACCTCGCTCCAAAGAACAAAGCCCTGCTCGCCAAGCGCGACGAGCTGCAAGCCAAGATCGACGCCTGGCACCAGGCACGCAAAGGCCAGGCCCATGACGCCGTAGCCTACAAAAGCTTCCTCCAGGAAATCGGCTATCTGCTGCCACAAGCCGACGATTTCCAGGCCACCACACAAAACGTGGACGAAGAAATCGCCCGCATGGCCGGCCCGCAGCTGGTCGTGCCGGTGATGAACGCCCGTTTCGCCCTAAACGCCGCCAACGCCCGCTGGGGCTCGCTCTACGACGCCCTGTATGGCACCGATGCCATCAGCGATGAAGGCGGCGCCGAGAAAGGCCAGGGTTACAACAAAGCGCGTGGCGACAAGGTCATCGCCTTCGCCCGCGCCTTCCTCGACGAAGCCGCGCCACTGGCTGCGGGCTCGCATGTCGACTCCACCGCCTACAGCATCCAGGGCGGCAAGCTGGTGGTCGCCCTCAAGGGTGGCAGCAACAGCGGCCTGCGTGATGACGCACAACTGATCGGCTTCGTCGGTGACGCCGCCGCACCGACCGCCGTGCTGCTCAAGCACAACGGCCTGCACTTCGAAATCCAGGTCGATGCCAGCACCCCGGTCGGCAGCACCGATGCCGCCGGCGTCAAAGACATCCTGATGGAATCGGCACTGACCACCATCATGGACTGCGAAGACTCGGTTGCGGCTGTAGACGCCGATGACAAGGTCATCGTCTACCGCAACTGGCTGGGCCTGATGAAAGGCGACCTGGCCGAAAGCGTGAACAAGGGTGGCAAGACCTTCACCCGTACCATGAACCCAGACCGCGAGTACGCTGCGCCTAACGGTGGCAGCGTCACCCTGCACGGTCGTTCGCTGTTGTTCGTACGCAACGTGGGTCACCTGATGACCAACCCGGCGGTCCTCGATGCCCAGGGCAACGAAATCCCGGAAGGTATCCAGGACGGGCTGTTCACCAACCTGATCGCCCTGCACAACCTCAACGGCAACACCAGCCGCAAGAACACCCGCACCGGCAGCGTGTACATCGTCAAGCCGAAGATGCACGGCCCTGAAGAAGTGGCCTTTGCCGCCGAAATCTTCAGCCAGGTCGAAGACCTGCTGGGCATGCCGCGCAACACCGTCAAGGTCGGCATCATGGACGAGGAGCGCCGCACCACGGTCAACCTCAAGTCCTGCATCAAGGCAGCCGCCGAGCGCGTAGCGTTCATCAACACCGGCTTCCTCGACCGCACCGGTGACGAAATCCACACCTCCATGGAGGCCGGCGCTGTCGTGCGCAAAGGCGCCATGAAGAACGAGAAGTGGATCGGCGCTTACGAGAACAACAACGTCGACGTCGGCCTGGCCACCGGCCTGCAAGGCCGTGCGCAGATCGGCAAAGGCATGTGGGCCATGCCCGACCTGATGGCCGCCATGCTCGAGCAGAAGATCGCTCACCCGCTGGCCGGCGCCAACACCGCCTGGGTACCTTCGCCGACTGCCGCGACCCTGCATGCCCTGCACTACCACAAGGTCGATGTGCAGGCACGTCAGCGCGAGCTGGCTACGCGCACCCCGGCGTCGGTCGACGACATCCTGGCCATCCCGCTGGCCGCCGACACCAACTGGTCGGACGAAGAGATCCGCAACGAGCTGGACAACAACGCCCAAGGCATTCTCGGTTACGTGGTGCGCTGGATCGATCAGGGCGTGGGTTGCTCGAAAGTGCCGGACATCAACAACGTCGGCCTGATGGAAGACCGCGCCACCCTGCGCATCTCGGCCCAGTTGCTGGCCAACTGGCTGCGCCATGGCGTGGTCAGCGAGGCGCAGGTGCTGGAAAGCCTCAAGCGCATGGCGGTGGTGGTTGACCAGCAGAACGCCAGCGACGCCCTGTACCGCCCGATGGCGCCGAACTTCGACGATAACGTCGCATTCCAGGCCGCTGTAGAGCTGGTGATCGAAGGTGGCAAGCAGCCGAACGGTTATACCGAGCCGGTACTGCACCGCCGTCGTCGCGAGTTCAAGGCGCGTAACGGGCTGTAAATCGCAAGGGGCCGCTGTGCGGCCCATTCGCGGGCAAGCCCGCTCCCACAGGTACCCCACTCAGCTCGAATGCGTTGGGGTACGTGTGGGAGCGGGCTTGCCCGCGAATGCTATGGCACAAGCAACCGACCTACTTGAGCCCTAACTCTTTCTTTACCAGCCCCAGCAGTTTCCCCAGATCCACCGGCTTCAACAGAAAGTCCACCACCCCCAGGTGCATCACATCCACCGCCTCTTTCACATCGGTGTCGCCCGACACCACGATGATCGACAACGCCGCCCGCTCCGTCTCGCGCACCTGCCGGATCAGCTCCAGGCCATCCTTGGGTTCCATGCGCAGGTCGGTGATCATCAAGGCGATCCTTGGCTCGTAATACAGCTTGAACATGGCCTCCTGGGCACCGTCAGCCGTCATGCAGTCGATGCCTCTGCTTTTCAGGTACAGGCACAAGGCCTCGCTATTCACTGGATTATCATCCACCACCAGCACCACCGGTCGGGGCGCAACAGGCGCACTTACCACGGCCAGTGCCTCGCGTTCGGCGTCACTCAGGAGGTCGTCATGCTCAACCATGGTCATCTCGTCAAAAAGTCGTGCTCACGGTAAGACCGCATCTTGCGATATTGATCACACGCCGCTCATAGACTTACGTCCAATGGGCACCACAGCGCAGCCAGCCGACCATGGAGACCGAGAACAACAAGGCCGGCACCTATATATAGATATATATAGTTCGGCGTAGCGATACGGTCAGCTTCATGAGTAAAAAGGACGCCTACAGCCAGGCGGGCAGGACGGCTGTGCTACAGAACATACAAGGCACGTTGCAGTTTCTGCAGCGCTTCCCTCCGTTCAACCAGATGGAGCACGGCCACCTGGCGTACCTGGTCGAGCAGTGCCAGCTGCGCTTCTATGCCAGCGGCGAAAGCATCGTCAAACCCGCCGATGGCCCGGTCGAGCACTTCTACATCGTCAAGCAGGGGCGCGTCGTCGGCGAGCGCCAGCACCTGGTCAAACCCGGGGTGGAAACCACCTTCGAGATCACCAGCGGCGAGTGCTTCCCCCTGGCCGCGCTGCTGGGCGAGCGTGCCACCCGCACCGAGCACCTGGCCGGTGAGGACACCTTCTGCCTGCAACTGAACAAGGCCGCGTTCATCCGCGTGTTCTCCTTGTCGGAAGCCTTTCGCGACTTCGCCCTGCGCGGGGTCAGCAGCCTGCTCGACCAGGTCAACCAGCAAGTGCGCCAACGCGCCGTGGAAACCCTCGGCACCCAGTACTCGTTGAATACTCCCCTGGGCGAACTGGCCATGCGTCACCCGGTGGTCTGCAGCCCCGACATGCCGCTGCGCGACGCCGTGCGGTTGATGCACGAGCAGCAGGTCGGCAGCATTGTCGTGGTCGACCCCGCACGCTACCCGATCGGCATCTTCACCCTGCGCGACCTGCGCCAGGTGGTGGCGGCCGCCGATGCCGACCTGGGTGCGCCGATCGAGCGGCACATGACCGCCAAGCCGTTCTACCTCAGCCCGCAGGCCAGCGCCTTCGACGCCGCCATGGCCATGACCGAGCGGCACATCGCCCATGTTTGCCTGGTGGACAACCAACGCCTGTGCGGGGTGGTCTCCGAACGTGATCTGTTCTCCCTGCAACGGGTCGACCTGGTGCACCTGGCGCGTACCATTCGTCATGCACCGCGCCTGGAAACCCTGGTTTCCCTGCGCGGTGAAATCAGCCAACTGGTCGAGCGCATGCTCGCCCACGGCGCCTCCTCGACGCAGATCACCCAGATCATCACGCTGCTGAACGACCACACCGTCTGCCGGGTCATCGAACTGGCCCTGGCCGAGCGCGGCGACCCAGGCGTGCCCTTCAGCTGGCTGTGTTTCGGCAGCGAAGGGCGGCGCGAGCAGACCCTGCACACCGACCAGGACAACGGCATCCTGTTCGAAGCCCGCGACAGCGCCGAAGCCGACGCGGTCCGAGCCCGCCTGCTGCCACTGGCGCAGTACATCAACCAATGCCTGGCCCAGTGCGGTTTTACCCTGTGCAAAGGCAATGTCATGGCCGGCAACCCCGAGCTGTGCCTGTCACGCAGCGAATGGGCACAGCGCTTTGCCGGCTTCGTCCGCGAGGCCAGCCCGGAAAACCTGCTGGCTTCGAGCATCTATTTCGACCTGCGCGTGGTCTGGGGCGACGAGCAAGGCTGCGAGCAACTGCGCCAAAGCCTGCTGGCGCAGGTGGCCGACAACCGCCTCTTCCAGCGCATGATGGCCGACAACGCCCTGCGCCAGCGCCCACCCGTGGGCCGCCTGCGTGAATTCGTGCTGACCCGCCAAGGCAATGACAAGGCCGCCACCCTCGACCTCAAGGTGCAGGGCCTGACGCCCTTCGTCGATGGCGCGCGGTTGCTGGCCCTGGCCAATGGCATCGGTGCCTGCAACACCCTCGAGCGCCTGCGCCAACTGGTGACCAAGGGCATCATCGAGCCACTCGACGGCGCAGCGTATGAAGAGGCTTACCACTTCATCCAGCAAACCCGCATGCAGCAGCACCAGCGCCAGACCCGCGATAACCTGCCCTACTCCAACCGCGTCGACCCAGACAGCCTCAACCACCTGGACCGGCGCATCCTGCGGGAGTCGCTGCGCCAGGCGCAGCGCCTGCAAAGCAGCCTGGCCTTGCGGTACCAGCTATGAGCCTGTTCGCCTGGCTACGCCCCAGCCTGCCCGACCTGGACGACACCTCGCGCCAGCGCCTGGCGCAGTTGCCCAAGCCCGCGGCGCTGGGGGTGTGCACGTTGCGTGAACAGCGCTGGGTGGTGCTGGACCTGGAAACCAGCGGCCTCAACCCCAACCGTGACCAGGTGTTGTCGATTGGCGCCGTGGCCATTGAAGACGGCGCCATCGACTTCGCCCAGCAGTTTGAACGCACCCTGTACCGCCCGACCCAGAAGACCAACGCCAGCGTGTTGATCCACGGGCTGGGGCCCAGTGCCCTGGCGGCCGGCTGCGACCCGGTCGAGGCCTTGCTCGACCTGCTCGACTTCATTGGCGATAGCCCAGTGCTGGCGTTCCATGCACCCTTCGACCAGCGCATGCTCGCCCGCGCGCTGAAAGAAAGCCTGGGCTATCGCCTGCAGTTGCCGTTTCTCGATGTTGCCGAACTGGCGCCGATGCTCAACCCCGACACGGTGCTGCGCGAAGCCGGGCTGGATGACTGGGTTGCGCGCTTTGGTCTGCAGGTGGAAGAGCGCCACCATGCCAGTGCCGATGCCCAGGTGACTGCTGAGCTGGCCTTGATCCTGTTCAGCCAGGCCCGCCGCCAGCAGTTGGACAGCCCGTTGCAGCTGGATCAGCGGTTGCGGGGGTGGCGTCGGCGTAAGGTGCATAGTCACGGTTTGTAGGGCTTGAGTGTTGTTGCGCCTGTGAGATCGAGCGCCGCGCGGGCGGCGCTCGATCTCACAGGCGCCAAATCACCCAATCATTACACCCGCCGGCGCCCCCACCATAGTGGCAATCCGATAAGCGTCCATTGCGCCCCGCCCCCTGCCTCTGCAACAATCGCGAATAATTATCGTTAGTTAATGCATTCGTTCCGGGGGGACGCTGCTTGTCTTCTGCACACAGCCCACACGCCGAGCTGGTCGGTGCGCTTTACCGCGACCATCGCAGCTGGCTGCTCGCCTGGCTGCAACGCAGCATGGCCTGCCGTCAGCGTGCCGAAGACCTGAGCCAGGACACCTTCGTGCGCCTGCTCGGCCGTGATCGGCTGGAAACGCCCCGCGAGCCACGCGCCTTTCTGGCCGCCGTGGCCAAAGGGCTGATGTTCGACCATTTCCGCCGCACCGCGCTGGAGCAGGCCTACCTGGCCGAGCTCGCCCTGCTGCCCGAAGCCGAACACCCCTCCCCGGAAACCCAACACCTGATTCTCGAAGACCTCAAAGCCATCGACCGCCTGCTGGGCAAGCTGTCGAGCAAAGCGCGGGCGGCCTTCCTGTACAACCGCCTGGACGGCATGGGCCATGCCGAAATCGCCGAGCGCCTTGGCGTTTCGGTCTCGCGGGTACGCCAGTACATCGCCCAAGGCCTGCGCCAGTGCTATGTGGCCTTGTACGGGGAGCCGACGTGAACGGCTCACCGGTATCGTCCCGCGTCCTGGAAGCGGCCATCGCCTGGAAGCTGAGCCTGGATGAAGGCAGTGGCACGCCTGATGAGCGCAACGCGTTCATGCGCTGGCACGCCGCCAGCGAAGAGCATGCCCGCGCCTGGCGCCAGTTGGGCAGCCTCGACCAGCGCGTGAGCGCCGCTGCCGGGCCTGCGCGCCAGGCACTGCTGCAGTCGCGGGCCGGGCTGCGGCGGCGCATCGGCAAGGTTGGCAGCGGCCTGGCCGGGATGTTGCTGCTAGGCTCGCTGCTGGCCTGGGTCGGCGCCCCCTCGCTGTCACCGAACTACTGGCTCGCCGACCAACGCACGGCCACCGGCGAGCTGCGCACCCTGCGCCTGGAAGACGGCACCCTGCTGAGCCTGAACACCCATACCGCGGTGGATATCGACTACCAAGGCGAGCAACGGGTGATCGTGCTGCACCAGGGCGAGATCTCGGTCGAGACCGGCCACCAAGACCCACGCCCGTTGCTGGTACGCACCGACGACGGTCGCCTGCGCCCGCTTGGCACACGCTTCCTGGTGCGCCGTGAGGCACAGGGCACACGCCTGGAAGTGCTGCAGGCCTCAGTCGCGGCCATGCCGCTGAACAGTGGCGACGAGCAGGTATTGCGCGAAGGCCAGCAAGTGCTCATGGATGCCAACGGGCTTGGCCAGGTCGGCACAGTCGCCGTCGGTGCCGATGCCTGGACCCGCGGCATGCTGGTGGTGGACAACGTGCGCCTGGCTGACTTGCTGGCCGCGCTTGGGCATTACCGCAGCGGCCATCTCGGGGTGGCTGACGAAGTCGCCGACCTGCGTGTCACCGGCAGTTTCCCGCTGACCGACACCGACCTGGCCCTGGCGTCGCTGGTGCCGGCACTGCCGGTGCAGATCGAGCGGCATACCCCGTGGTGGGTGACCGTCAAGGCCAGATAATGATCTGTTGTTTTGGCTCGAATTCACTGTAGGAGCAGCCTTGTGCTGCGAAGAGGCCAGCGACAACACAGTGAATCTTCGCTGCTTTCACTGGCCTCTTCGCAGCACAAGGCTGCTCCTACAGCGGATGGCGTTTGAACGGGCATCGCCGGTTCTTGAAGTTTTTCACTTTTTTTTCGACAGCCCCTGTCACTTTTGAAATCTCGCTCGGCAAGGAAGCAGTTAGCACTTATCCGTCTTGGAGCCGCTGCATGTCCCGTACTGTCGATCGTATCCTGCGCCCCAGCCTGATGGCCCTGGCCATTGGCCTGGCCGCGCCATTGGCCAGCCCTGCCCTGTTCGCCGCCGAGCAATCCGCCCAGCGCGCCTACGACCTGCCTAGCGCGCCCCTGGCCAGCACCCTCAACCAGATCGCCAGCCAATCGGGCATCGCCCTGGCCATCGACCCGGCCCTGGTCAGCGGCCGCACCTCGGCCCCGGTCAACGGCCAGTACGACGGCATCGGCGCCTTGCAGGCCGCCCTGCGCGGCACCGGCTTGCAGCTGCAGCAGAGCAGCGTTGGCAGCTACAGCCTGGTGGCCGTCCCGGACGGCACCCTGGCGCTGCCGGAAACCACCGTGAACGCCGACAGCGTCAGCGAAAGCGCCTGGGGCCCGGTAGAGGGCTACCTCGCCCAGCGCACCGCCGCCGGCACCAAGACCGATACCGCGCTGGTCGAAGTCCCCCGCTCCATCTCTGTTGCAACCCGCCAGCAAATGGCTGACCGCGGCGTGCACAGCCTGGATGATGCCGTGCGCTACATGCCCGGCATCGTGTCTGCCAGCTTCGGCAGCGACACACGCTATGACTGGATGCGCGTGCGTGGCTTCGAGCCGACCCAGTTCCTCGATGGCCTGCCGCTGCCCCGTGGCGTGTACGCCAACCCAAAAGCCGAAACCTGGAACCTCGACCGCCTCGCACTGCTGCGCGGCCCGGCTTCCTCGATCTACGGGCAAACCCCACCGGGCGGCCTGCTGGACATGGTCAGCCGTCGCCCACAAGCTGGAAGCGCCCACGAAATCGAACTGCAGTACGGCAGCGACAACCACCGCCAGATCAACTTCGCCAGCACCGGCAAAATCGATGACCAAGGCCAGTTTCTGTACAGCGTCAGTGGCGTGATCCGCGATGGCGGCACCCAGATCGACCATATCGACGACAAGCGCTACAACATCGCCCCGAGCCTGACCTGGAACATCGACGACGACACCTCGCTAACCTTGCTGACCCAGTTCACCCGCGACGATACCGGCGCCACCAGCCAGTTTCGGCCGATCCAGGGCACCAAGATCGACATGCCGTTCGGCAAGATCTCCCACCACAAAAACCTGGGCGATCCGGACTACGAGTTCTACGACCGCACCTACTACGCGCTGGGCTATGCCTTCGAGCATCGCATCAACGATGTCTGGCAGTTCCGCCAAAACCTGCGCTACACCAAGTCGGACCTGGCGTTCCAGACCATCACCCCCGGCAGCTATTACGCGCCCGGTGGCCCGGTGCAAGACGATGGTACCGTCAGCCGCATGTCCACCAACGTCGACGAAGACATCAGCCAATTCGCCGTGGACAACAACTTCCAGGCTGACTTCGCCAGCGGGGACATTACCCACACCCTGCTGATCGGCCTGGACCACCAGCGCGTCAACACCAACTACCTGTCGATCTACGGCTTCAACGTACCGAACAGCAACGTCAACAACCCGGTTTACGGGCTGCCGATCACCCGCCCGGATCGCTCCACGGCGTTCTATGACTACAACCAGAAAACCCGTCAGACGGGCCTGTATGTTCAGGACCAGATGGCACTGAACAACTGGCGCCTGACCCTGGGTGGCCGGGAAGACTGGGTGCATACCGGCACCAAGTACCTCAACCAGGGCGATGCCACCAACACCCAACGTGACAAGCAGTTCAGCGGCAACGCGGCGATCAGCTATGTGTTCGACTCGGGCTTTGTGCCGTACCTGTCGTATGCGGAGTCGTTCCAGCCGGCCAGCAATGCCGCCGTTTCTGCGACGGAGTCGTTCAAACCGACCGAAGGCAAACAGTGGGAGCTGGGCATCAAATACCAACCGCCAGGTTCCAACACTTTGCTGTCGGCAGCCGTGTATGACCTGACCCAGAAAAACGTCTCGGTCACCAACACCATCGGCAACGTGAGCGTCACCAGCCAGACTGGCGAAGTGAAAGTGCGCGGCCTGGAGCTGGAAGCGGTATCCGACGTCAGCGAAAACCTCAAGTTGACCGCTGCCTACACCTTGGCCAAGTCCGAAGTGCAAAAGGGCGACTACAAAGGCAACCGCCTGCAACTGATGCCCAACCAGCAAGCCTCGCTGTGGGCCGACTACACCTGGCACAGCGGCGTGCTTGACGGTTTCGGCATCGGCGGTGGCGCGCGCTACACCGGCAATACCTATGGCGACCAGGCCAACACCTACCTGGGCAAGGCCAATGCCTACACCGTGTTCGATGCCTCGGTGCACTACGACCTCGGCCGCCTGAACAACAGCCTCAAAGGCGCGTCGGTGGCGGTCAACGCGACCAACGTGTTCAACAAGGACTACCTCTCCACCTGTGACAGTTACTACTGCTACTACGGAGATGAGCGCAGCGTCGTCGCCAGCGCCACCTACAAATGGTGATGACCTGACGCCCCACGCGCGCCGACCAAGCCGTCCTTCAGGGGGCGGCTTTGGTCTTTCTGGACGTCGAGAAACAAAATGAAATGAAAAGCTCAACCATCCGCCGCTGGTCCTTCATCCACACCTGGAGCAGCCTGGTCTGCACCCTGTTCCTGCTGTTGCTGGCCCTCACCGGCCTGCCGCTGATCTTCCACCACGAGCTGGAACACCTGCTCGGTGACGCTCCCGAACTGCGCGAGATGCCCGCCGGCACCCCGCACCTCGACCTGCAACAGTTGGTGCTCAAGGCCGAGCAACACCGCCCCGGGGAGGTGATGCAGTACTTCGGCTACGACGAGGACGAACGCAACGGCGTGGTGGCAATCACAGCCGCGACCGCCGGCACCGAACCCAATTCGTCGCACACCTTCATGCTCGACGCCCGCACCGGCGAAGCCGTTGCCATGCCGGCTGCGAACGGCGGGTTCATGATGGTCATGCTGCGCCTGCACGTGGACCTGTTCGCCGGCCTGCCTGGCAAGTTGCTGCTGGCATTCATGGGCGTGCTGTTCGTCGTGGCGATCGTCTCTGGCACCGTGCTCTATGCGCCGTTCATGCGCCGCCTGGATTTCGCCACGGTGCGCCACGACAAGTCCCGCCGCCTGCGTTGGCTCGACCTGCACAACCTGATCGGCGTGGTAACCCTGGCCTGGGCGCTGACGGTTGGCGTGACCGGTGTGATCAGTGCACTCTCCGACCTGGTCATCGCCGCCTGGCGCAACGACAGCCTGGCAGCCATGGTCGCCCCCTACCGTGATGCCCCGCCGCTCACCGAACGCGCCCCGGCCAGCCGCCTGTTGGCCATCGCCGAGCACGCGGCGCCCGGCATGCGCCCGGATTTCATCGCGTTCCCCGGCACGCGCTTTTCCAGCGAGCACCACTACGCCGTGTTCATGAAAGGCGCCACGCACCTGACCTCGCACCTGCTCACCCCGGTGCTGATCGATGCGCAGACCCTGCAAGTAACCGCCGTCGGCGAGCGGCCCTGGTACATGGACGCCATGGGCCTGTCGCAGCCGCTGCACTTCGGTGACTACGGCGGCCGCCCCATGCAGATCCTCTGGGCGGTGCTCGACGTGCTGACCCTCATCGTGCTCTGCAGCGGCCTGTACCTGTGGTGGGGCAAGCAGCGTAAACCACGGGAGGCCAAGGCATGAGCCACGCGTCGCGATCGACCACTAGGATTTTCGCCTGGCCGGCACTCATCGCCCTGCTCGGTGCCTTGGGCCTGTTCGCTGCGCTGCTGGGCGACGGCGCGTGGGATGGCTTGTCCTGGGTGGGCCTGGGCCTGCCGGCGTACTTGGCACTGCGCGGTTTCTGGCGGCGCTGAGGTAATGGGTTAACGCAGCCGCCCGGCCAACGCGGTGCAGCATGGTCCCCTTTCACCAGGAGATAGGCCATGACACCGCTGCTGCGCCTCCAGTCGCTGGACAGCCAACTCGACGCACTACTGCCCCCCTTGGCGGGCGTGGAACACAGCCTCGACCAAGCCCTGAACACCCTGTTCACCAATCCAGCGATCACCGCCCGGACCTTGTACTTCGGGCGCTTCCGCCTGCTGGACCTGGTCGGCTTCCACCTGTTCGACGGCGGCGCCTTCAAGCCACCGGTCGGTGCGCAAGCCCGACACGACGACCGCCCGTTCAACCTGCCAAGCGACTTCAACGCCCACATCGAACGTTGCTGCGCGACGCTTCGCCAAAGCTTGCATGCGCGCCTGGCCAGCTATTGGCTGGCGCGTGACGAAAAAGGGCTGAGCCGGCAAGCACGCCTGGCCACCCTGCGCCGCGATCAACTGTTCACCGAAATGCGCTTGCGCAGCCACGACCAAACCTTGTCTGTGGAGCACGCCCGGCTGCTGACTACCTGCCTTGAATACCCACAGCCCTGGCAACGCCAGCACCTGCCCGCCGCCAGCCGCCCGCAGCTGTACCGCCCGTTGCTGTCGGGCTCGGCGCCCAACTGGCGCAGCCACTTGCCAGGCGTGCTGATCCTCACCGAGAACGGCCCTGAGGGCCACTTGCTCGACGCACAGGCACCGGTCGGGCGGGCGCTTTTGTGCAGCATCGTGCACGGCATCGAAGCGTTCGACAGCTTGGCCGCCTTGCACGTGGAATTATGCGAACGCCTCGAAGACCCGGTGCAGAGCGAACCGCTGACCCGACTGCTGGTGGTGAGCGCAGATCGCCAACGTGCCCAGCGGGCCGAACGCCTGCGCTACGACTGGTTCAGCGAGGACCTCGCCGAGGCGCAGGCCCTGGCCATTCGCGAGGCCCATGGCAAACGCCTGACCGCCGCCTGGCAGGCCGCCTGGGCCCAGGGCCTGCAACGCAGTATCGAACACCTCGACGCCCAATTGGGCAACGCACTGGACCTGCACCGCGAACTCGGCAGCCAAGGCCCGGTGGCCACCCGCTATGGTCTGCTGCTAGAAAAGCACATGCCTGACTGGTTGCGCTCGACCTCGCAGCAAGGCGTTGCCCACATCATGCAAGCCATGCAGGAGCAGGTGGCGGCCATCAAGGCCGCAGCCGCGCCAGGCATCCTAACGTTGGAGCAGTTCAACCAACGCCACACCCTGCTGGCCTGGGTGCGCCAGCGGCTGCGCGAGTTCCTGCAACAAGACCCCGGCATCGACACCCCTCCGGAACAGATCTCGATCAGCGTGACCCTGGCGCGCCAGGTCGGCCCCATCAGCAACCCGCTCGACACCAGCGCCTACATCCCCGTGGCCAGCCGCCCGCACGCTGGCGGGACGATTGAACTGGTCAACCAAAGCTACCGGTTGGATGAACTGGCACTGCTCAATATCGCCTGGTTCGACGTCGATTACTGGCTGACCGCCCGCGTGCACCTCGACGCCGACCAGCCGCTGCCAGCCCTGACGCCACTGCGGGTCAAGCAGATCGTGCGGCGCCTGAATGCTGGCAGCGGCTACCAAGCCTACCTGCGCACCCAACTGCTCGATTCGCCCCATGGCCGCTGGCGTCAGCAGGCCTATGCGCACCTGAGCCGCACGCGCATGCACGCCGAAGCGGTCAAAGCGCGTTATGCCGGGCATTTTCAGCCGAGCACGATCGAACAGGGCTATGGCTGGGCCGACTGCGTCATTCACTCACCCGACAGCTACAACCGGCCGCACCGCAACGAACAACAAGTGATCGCCCGGCAGATGCTGATCCAGGGGCAAACCCTGCAAGGTGTCGTGCTACTGGTCTCGCCAGAGCACTCTTACCGCATCGTGGTCTACAGCCCCGACGCGCCGGACCGCCGCCCCTGGCGTGAATACAACAACGCCCGGGCGCTGATCCGCGCCGTGCGCAGCGATGCACAGCTGCGCCACTATGTGTTGCAACGCTTGCCGCTGGGCAACCGAAAAAGCCTGGAGGCACTGCTGGTACAGGGCCGCCTGGGCTCGCATATCAGCTTGCAGACCATCACCGGTAACCTGTACGACGCCCTCTACCGAGCCGAGGTCAACACCCTGATGGCCCAAGCCAATGCCTTGACCCGCAGCAACCAGGAGCTGCTGGGGGAGTTTTCGGTCAATGTGCTCAGGCTGGTGCTGGATATCCTCACCCTGGTGTTGCCGCAGGCGGGTTCGACTGCACTGGCGTTCGGGCGCATGGGCATTTCCATCTGGGACGGTTTCGAAGCGCTCGACCGGGCCGACCACAACGGCGCGCTCCATCACGCGATCGCAGCACTCGGCCACGCCACGGCGGGGCTCAACGACATGGCAGGCTCCGGGCTGATGCGCCGGGTTATGCGCGGCCTGCCCAAGCCGCCACCGGTGCCGCTGCCCAAGCATTACGAAGCCACCCCTGATGTGGCCAAGCTGCGCTACCGCATCGATGCGCTGCACGACGAGGCTGTGTACGAACAGCAGTCGGCGACCCCAGGCCTGTCGCAGTACTACGTGAGGGATAACCTAGGCCGCTACTTCAATGTCAGTTTCGACGGCAGACGCTGGCGCGCCACCGACCCGAACCAGCCGAACACCTACCTGAAGCTGCCGATCAAGCGCTGCCTGGATGGCCGTTGGGTGGTCGACTCCCCAGTGCTCTGGTACGACGGGTTGCCGAACATCCAGCAACTGTTGGAAGACTGCCGCCTGCCCAGCCCGTTACACGGCACCGCGACCGAAGACGATGCCCAGCTGTTTCAGGACAACACCACGCTGTACCTGCAACTGGGCAGCCACCAGTTACCTGTGCGCCGCCATCTGCTCGCCGCTCACTACCACCTGGTATTACCTGAGACGCTGCGTGGCACCGTGCCCGCGTGGGCAGTGCTGCGCTGGCAAGATGCGCAATGGCGCATCCGCGTGCGCCAGACCGGCCGCAGCAGCAACTGGCTGGCGCTGCCGGCAGCTTACTCGGACAACCGCGGCAGCAACCGGTCCAGCCGCTGATGCAAGGCACTGTCACGTGGCCAGTTGCGCAGCAGCCGTGCCCGGTCACGGGCATAGGCTGGGGCGAAGCTGAGCTGGGTGGCATGCTGGCACATGGCATCGAGGTCGATCAGCGACCACTGGCCGTTATCCCAGAACAGGTTATGGCCCTTGAAGTCGCCATGGCTGATGCGCTCGCGGATCAGTTGCTGCATGACCTTCACCAGCGCATCGACCTGCTCTTCAGGTGCCTCGCCGTTTTCCACATAGGGCGCGAAGCACGCGGTCAGGTCCGGGCCATCGACATAGTCGGTGACCAGGTAGGCACGGCTGCGCAGGCCCATGACACGCTCCTCTAGCACTGCCAGAGGGCGTGGCGTGGCGATGTCGAGAAATTCCAGGCGGTGGCCTTCGATCCACGAGTGCCAGGCCCGGCTAGGGCGCCAGAAGCGCTTGAACCAGTGCGCGGTGTTCTTGATGTTGTAGCGTTTGAGCACCAGTTGCCGGCCATCGACCTCGATGCGGGCCACACTGGCGGCGCCACCGGTCTTGTACAGGTGGCCTTTGTCGATCAGTTCATCAGCGTGTTCCAGCACCGGCAGCATGGCCTGCACCTCAGTACGGCGAATCGCCCGCAGGCCCGAAAGGCTACGCTCGACGCTGAACAGCGAGCACTCGCGGCCGGCCTTTTCCAGGTAGTCCTTCTGGCGCCAGTTGCGCACCTTGTCCACCTGCTTCTGCAGCGCTTCGAGTGGCAGCGCGTGCTCGGCATTGGCCAACAGGTAATGCACCAGCAGCTCTTCGATGAACGGCTCCAGGCGCTTGGGCAATTGGGCGAAGAACACCCCGAGGTTTTCCAGCACACGCGGGCGCGACAACTGCTGGCCCGGGGTCTCGGCCTTGATGCCCGCGCCGTCGATCAGGTACAGCTTGCCGCCATGGCGCAGCAGGTTGTCCAGGTGCAGGTCTTCCTGCCACACGCCCTTGGCGTGCATCTGCGCCACCGCCGTCAGCGCCTCACCCAACACCGCGTGTTGCTCGTCTGCCAGTACGGGCAGGTGCTCCACGGCGGCCCAGGCATCGGCCAGGCTTTCGGCGCCATCCAGAAACGCGAACAGCAGCCAGCCGCCCTCGCCTTCCTTCAAACCATCGGCCAGCAGTTTCGGCGTGGTCAGGCCCTGCTCGGCCAGCAACTTGACGCCTTGCAGCTCGCGCTGGAAGTGCCGGGCAGCATTGCTGCCCACCAACAGCTTGGCCAGCACCGGCGTGCCACGCCAGACACCAGCACCCACATAACGCTGGCCGGGCAGCACGCGCAGCAGGCTGAGCAGTTGCAGCTCGGCGCTGCCGGCGGCATCGGCCAAGCTCACGTTCAGGGGCAACGCCGGGGCGCGCCCGGCCTCTTTCAGTTCAGACAAACGCATCAGCGGGCCTCTTTTTCACGACGGCGTTGCGTCAGGCGTTGCAGCCAGGTGCCGACCAGCGTGCCGTCCGCCGGCTGCACCAGGTAGGCTGCCAGCAGGTGGCGCACATCCGCCTCGCTCCAGGCCCGGGCACGGCGCAACAGGGGCTCCAGGTCCTTGAGCCGGTCACGCATGCCGAACAGCAGGGGCCGGGTTTTTTCCAGGTCGATCAGTTGGGCATCCCAGCCTTCGCGGCGTTGCCGTAGGAAGATGTGCTTGGGGTAGAAGCAGCCGTGCACCTGGCCAGCGCTGTGCAGCGTGCGCGCCAACTGGCCGCAGGCCTCGAGGATGCCGTTGCGTTCGGCATCGCCCAACTGCGGCCACTGAGCCAGCAGGCTGTCCAGGTCGGCCCACTCGTCCAAGGCACGGGTCATGAGGATCGCCCGGTGCTCGCCGGCCTGCTTGCGCTCGCCATAGAACACCGCTTGCAAGGCCGGAATGTGCAGCTTCTGGTAGCGGCTGATGTTGCGGAATTCGCGGGCGAAAGTTGGCTCGCCGAATGGCCGGTGCAAGGTACGGGTGAGGTAGTCGCTCTGGCGCTTGAGGTAGTAGCCCTTGCCTTCGAGTTCCAGGCGGAACACGCTGCTCCAGCCCCCACGCCCGGTGTTGGGCTCGTCCACAGCATCGAGCTGCAGCGCCCACAGCGCGTCGAAATCGTTCAAGCCGTGGCGTTTGAGCAGCGCGAGGTCCGCGCTGGCCAGGTAATCGGTCATTCCCTTCCCTCGAAAAAGCTCAGCACTTGGCGAATCCGCTGCTTGTCGCGGGCGTTGAGCCTGTCGCGACCACGGTATTGCAGGTAGAAACGCAGGCGCTGGGTCGCCGACAGGTGGTATTTAGCGACCTTGTCCAGGCACGCCAGGTCTTTGATCATTCGGTGCCGCCACATGAAGCCGCGCCAGAAGTCGCCGGTCGGGCAGTCGATGAAGAACAGCGTGCCCTGGTCGTCGACCAGCAGGTTGCGCCACTTCAAGTCGTTGTGGGCAAAACGGTGCTCGTGCATGACCCGGGTATGGCGCGCCAGCTGGCGGCTGACGTGGTCGACCCAGGCGGGGTCTGCCAAGCGCGGGTCTTTGCGTTCGGCCAAGGCCGACAGGTCTTCGGTCCGCGGCAGCTCACGGGTGATCATCGCCCCGCGGCCAAACGCCAGGCCCTTGCGCTCCAGGCCCCAGGCAACCACTTCGGCGGTGGGAATGCCCCACTTGGCGAACTGCTTGAGGTTTTGCCATTCGGCCTTGATGCGCGGTCGGCCAAGGAAGCGGCGCATGTGCTTGCCCGCCCCGGTGTAACGCTTGACGTAGTAATTGACGCCCTCGCGCTCGATGCGCACCACTTCGCTGAGCGGGTCGCGGGTCAGGCGTTCACCCTGCAGGGCGAAGACTGCGTCAAGGCTGCCGAAATCCGCCGCCAGGTGTTCGTAGCCTGGCGCCAGTGTCCAACCCGCCATCAGAGTGCATCCCCATAGCGTTGTTTGCGGTCATAGAGTTTCTGCGCCTTGCGTTCCAGCCAGGCGAGCAGCGCGGCCTCGTCGGCAAGCACTTGGCGCAGCGGGCGCTGGAAGTAACCACGCAAAAAGCGCAGCTTGTCGCGCCGGGTCAGGCCGATGTCCAGCGCCGAGAAGTACAGCGCGGCCAGGTCCTTGTCACGCCAGCGGCGGCTGATTGTCGCCCGGGTCTGGGCACGGTGCAGGTCGATGACCGACAGTTTGAAGTCTTCTGGCGTCACCGGGCGATCGGTGTGCAGCAGGAAGTGGCAGATGTAGCAGTCGCGGTGGTTGACCCCGGCGCGGTGCATGCCGCCAGTCATCTTCGCCACTTCGGCGATCAGCGCACGCTTGAGGCGTGGCGCGGGCGGCTGCTTGACCCAGTCGATACTGAAGTCTTCCAGGCTGATGGTCGGCGCCAGTTCTTCGGTCACGATGAACGAATGCTGAGTGGCCGGGTTGCTGCCGCGCTCGCCATAGGCGACGGCGGTCATGGTCGGCACGCCGACCTCGTGCAGGCGCTGGATGGCTCGCCATTCCTGGCCGGCACCGAGCACCGGCAGCTTGGCGCTGAACAGGTTCTTGAAGATCTCACCCCAGCCGATGCCGCGGTGAATCTTGACGAAAAACCCCTCGCCCTCGACGACGGTGCGCAGCGTGCGGCGCCCTTCCAGCTCGCGGTATACCTCGCCTTGCAGCGCTTCCACGGCCTCGAAGGCATCACGCCCGGCCCACAAGCGCTTGAAGGGTTCGGCCAGTATCAGCTTCATGCGGTCTCCTGCCCCAGGATCACATCAGCAGCATGCTGCGGCATGCTGTACAGGTCGGCCGTATCGGCAAAGGCCAGGCCGTTGCGCGACCAGTCGGCACGGGCCTGCGGGTCTTCGAGCATGCGCTGCAGGTAGCCGTTGAGCTGTTCCTGTTCGAACGGCTCGTCCAACACCAGGCCGCTGTCGGCTTCAGCGATGTAATGGGCATAGCCACACACCTTGGAGACCAGCACCGGCAGGCCTGCCACCAGCGCTTCGAGCAGCACGGTGCCAGTGTTTTCGTTGTAGGCCGGGTGGATCAGCAGGTCAGCGCCCAGCAGGAAGCGTGGGATATCGCTACGCCCCTTGAGGAACTGCACCTGGTCGCCCAGGCCGAGGGTGGCGCTCTGCAACTGGAAGACCTTGGGGTCGTCCTGGCCGATGACCATCAACCGGGTGCGCTTGCGCAAGGCAGACGGCAGCGCGGCCAAAGCCTTGAGGCTGCGGTCGACGCCCTTGGTCTTGAAGCCCGAACCGATCTGCACCAGCAGCAGGTCATCGTCGCCCAGGTTGAATTCCTGGCGGAACTCGGCGCGGATCTCGGCGGCGTTGGCCGGTGCCCGACGGTCCTGGGAAATGCCCGGCGGCAGCAGGTGAAAGCGTTCAGCCGGGGTGCCGTAGTGTTTGACGAACAGCGGCTGCTGCACCTCCGAGATCATCAGCACTTCGGTTTTCGAGTCTTTGGCGAACACCGCGCGCTCGTACTCGGCAAAGTGCCGGTAGCGGCCCCAGCGTTTGTAGAGGCCCCCACGCAGGGTCTGGGCCTTGTCCTCGAAGCAGCCGTCGGCGGCGTAGTACACGTCCAGCCCCGGCATCTTGTTGAAGCCAATCAGGCGGTCGACCGGGCGCTTGGCCAGGTCGGCTTCCATCCAGGCGCTGAGCTTCTCGTTGCGGCGGTGGTTGAACAGCGCCTTGACCGGCGCCACCAGCACTTCGAAACCAGGCGGAATGTCACCTTCCCAGATCAGTGTGTACACACGGATCTGGTGGCCCCGCTTCTGGCATTCCAGGGCAATGCGCATGAAATCGCGCTGCAGCCCGCCGAAGGGGAAATATTTGTAAAGCACGAAAGCCAGTTGCATCAACGAACATCCTCAGCCAGCAGCAGCGCGCTCAAGCGGCTCGCCACATGCTCGGGATTCAGGCGAGTGAAGCACAGCGGCCACTCGCGTTTGAGATCGAACCGGCGCAGGTCATCGGCGCTCGGCTTGTAGGTGCACTTTTTCTGCAGGCACGGCGCACAGGGGAAATCGCTGGCCTGGTGAACCTGGGCGCGGCCATAGGCGCCGGTCAGGCCCGGGTTGGTCGGGCCGAACAGTGAAATGGTCGGCACATCCAGCGCCGCAGCCAAATGGCCCAGGCCGGTGTCCACCGCCACGCAGGCCTTGGCCGCCGCCAGCACGCGGGCAACGCCGACAAGGTTCAACTTGGGCAGTACCTGGCAGTTATTCAAGCCCTGGGCGATACGTTCGGCACGTGCCTTCTCGGCCGGGTTGCCCCACGGTAGGCGCACTTGCAGCTTGCGCCGGCCCATGCGCTCGGCCAGCTCGCGCCAGTAAGCCTCGGGCCAATGCTTGGTGGCCCAGGTGGTGCCATGCAGGAACACCACGTAGGGCGCGGCCGGCGGCAATTGCAGGCGATCGAGGTCCAGGCCGTAGTTGCCGATGCCTTCCGGCAAGTCGTAGGCCAGGGCCAGGGCGAACAGTTGGCGCACACGCTCGACCGCGTGCTGGCCCGTGGCAACCGACAGGCGCCGGTCATAAAAACGGCTGGCCAGGCCTTCGCGCGCCGAGTAGCGGTCCAACCCGGCCACCGGTGCCTTGACGTAGCGGGTCAGCCAGGCCGACTTGACCAGGCCCTGGGCATCGATCACCAGGTCGTACTTGCGCGCCCGGACGCGCTGCTTGAACGCTTTCCACTCGCCGCTCTTGAGGGTCTGCCAGATGTTCTTGCGCCAGCGACGGATCGCCACCGGGATCACCTGGTCGACCGCCGGGTGCCAGCTGGGGATCTCGGCAAAGCCTTCTTCCACCACCCAGTCGAAACGAATGCCCGGTATCGCGTGGGCGGCATCGGTGATCGCCGGCAGGGTGTGGATCACATCCCCCAGCGACGATGTCTTGATGATCAGTACCCGCACTTAGTCGACCTCGGCCACGGTATCGATCAGGTTCGGACCGCCCAGGCTGTGCAAGGCGGCGATGACTTGCTGCGGGTCGAGCAGGCGCAGGCAGTTGTAGTGGCCAAAACGGCAGGTGCGGTCGAAGCACGGGCTGCATTCGATGCCGGTGCGCACCACTTCCACCTGCTCGGCCAGCGGCGGCGTGAAGCCCGGCGAGGTCGAGCCATACACGGCGACCAGCGGGCGATTCAGCGCGGCCGCCACGTGCATCAGCCCGGAGTCGTTGGACACCACGGAATCGGCGCAGGACATCAGGTCGATGGCCTCGGCCAGCGAGGTTTCGCCGGCCAAGTTGTAGGATTCTTCACGCAAGCCCGGGATCAGCCGGTCGCGGATCTGCTCACCGACGGGGTGATCGCTTTTCGAACCGAACAACCACACCTGCCAGCCCTGGCGGATCATCGCCTCGGCCACGGCGGCGTAGTGCTCGGCCGGCCAGCGTTTGGCCTCGCCAAACTCGGCACCGGGGCACAGCGCCAACACCGGGCGGTCGAGTGCCAGGCCGAACTTGGCCAGGGCGGCGTCACGGCTCTGCGGTTCGATTTGCAGGCTGGGGCGTGGGTAAGGCTGAGGCAGCTCGGTGCCCGGCGCATAGGCCAGCGCCATGAAGCGCTCGATCATCAACGGGTAGCGTGCCTTGTCCAGCTTGCGCACGTCGTTGAGCAGGCCGAAGCGCATCTCGCCGCGCCAGCCGGTGCGTTTGGGAATACCGGCAAAGAACGGCACCAACGCCGATTTCATCGAGTTGGGCAGCAGAATTGCCTGGTCGTACTGGCCGGCCAGGGACTTGCCGATGCGACGTCGGGTGGCCAGTTCCAGCGCACCGTGGCCGAGCGGGAAGCTCAAGGCTTGGCGCACCTCGGGCATGCGTTCGAGGATCGGCCGGCTCCACTCGGGCGCCAACACGTCGATCACGCAGTCGGGGTGCTGCTGTTTCAGGCACTGGAACAAGGTCTGCGCCATTACCATGTCGCCGACCCAGCTGGGGCCAATGATCAGTATTCTCATGCTTAGTCCAGAAACGCTCGGGGAGGCTACAGGCTGCGGTACAGCCTGGCCTCCCCTCTTTATATTCAGGCTATGTGGCGGACAGTGTAACACCGGTGGTGGGGCATGGACCTTTGGGGCTGCTTTGCAGCCCTTCGCGGCACAAGGCCGCTCCTACAGGGGCCTCAGCGGTATCAAGTCAAACCCAGCTCGCCCCAGATCCGCCGCACCTCGCGACGTTCATCGGCAAACTGCGCCGCATCGATCACCCCGGCCTGCTTCTGCAGGGCCTGGCGGTGCGAGGCAGAACGGAACGCCTTGTACACTTCACGCAACAGCACCGCGTCACTGGCCGGCATCAAACCTGCCTGCTCCAGCTCTTCCAGAATGCGGATGTTATCGGTCCATCGGAGAATGGCCGGGTGGTCGTGGGACCAGGCCAAAGCCGCGTATTGCACCATAAATTCGATATCGACGATACCGCCGGCATCCTGCTTGATATCGAAGGGTACACCGGCCTCGAAGGCATTGGCTGCGGTGCCGGCAGCCGTGGCCTTGGTGCCGAGGTTGCCGCGCATCTTGGCGCGCATCTCACTGACTTCGGTGCGCAACGTTTCAAGGTCACGGGGTTGGCCCAGGACGTTGGCGCGCACGCCTTCGAACGCCGCGCCCACCTGTTTGCAGCCGACCAGCACGCGCGCACGCACCAAGGCCTGGTGCTCCCAGGTCCAGGCCTCGTTCTGTTGATAGCGCTCGAAGGCACCGAGCGAGCTCACCAACAGCCCCGAAGCGCCGGACGGGCGCAGGCGCATGTCCACGTCATACAGCTGGCCAGAGTTGGTCTGGGTGGTCAGCAAGTGGATGATGCGCTGGCCCAGGCGAGTAAAGAACTGCGCGCTGTCGATCGGCTTGGCGCCATCGGTCTCGGCCTGGGGGTCGCCATCGTGAATGAACACCAGGTCCAGGTCCGAGCCATGGCCCAGTTCAAGCCCACCGACCTTGCCATAACCAATGATGATGAAGCCCGGGTCGCACAGGCTGCCGTCGCTGCGCTTGGGCTGGCCGTGGCGGGCTACGGTCTGGCGCCAAGCCAGGGCCAGCACCTGGTCGAGGATGGCTTCGGCCAGCCAGGTCAGGTAATCGCTGACTTTCATCAACGGCAGGTTGCCACTGATTTCCGAGGCCGCCACACGCAGGCTGTGGGCCAGCTTGAAGTGGCGCAGCGCCTCCATCTGCTGTTCCAGGTCGTCTTCGGGGATGCGCGTCAAACGCTCGCGCAGTTCGCTGGCCAGCTCCGGCGCCAATGGCGGGCTGAACAGCCGCCCCTCGTTGAGCAACTCGTCGAGCAGCAACGGGTAGCGGGCAATCTGCTCGGCGATCCAGGGGCTGGCCGCGCACAGGGTCAACAGGCGGCGCAAGGCACCCGGGTTTTCGGTGAGCAGCACCAAGTAGGCCGACCGCCGCGCAACCGCTTCGACCAGCGGCAGCACGCGTTCAAGCACCAGGTCAGGGTCTTGGTGCTCCACGGCCTGGGCCAAGAGCCTTGGAATAAAGGCGTCCAAACGTTCGCGCCCAATGCGCTGCATCGAGCGCAATTGCGGGCTGCCCCGCAACCCGGCGAGGCGACGCAAGGCATCGGCGGGTTGTTTGAACCCGGCTTCCTCAAGCTGACGACAGGCGGCGTCTTCATCCTGCGCCTGCTCCCACAGCGGCGACCATTCGCCACCGACCACCAGTTCGCCCTCGCCGTCCTCATCATCCGGGTCGGCGATCACCTGGCGGAAGTGCCAATCGACCCGGCCGCGCCAGTACATCAATTGGTCATGGAAGCCCTGCCAGTCGGCGAAGCCGAGGATGTAGGCGACCCGCGCCTGGTCGGTTTCGTTATCCGGCAGCATCTGCGTCTGGCGGTCGGCGATGGCCTGGATAGCGTGCTCGGTATAACGCAGGAATTCGTAGCCTTCGCGCAACTCGGCCACCACCGCGGGTGGCAGGTAACCTTGCCCTTCGAGGGTCGCCAGCACCTTGAGCAAGGGCCGTTGCTGCAGGCTCAGGTCTCGCCCGCCGTGGATCAGCTGGAAGGCCTGGGCGATGAACTCCACCTCGCGGATGCCGCCGGCACCCAGCTTGATGTTCTCGGACATGCCCTTGCGCCGCACCTCCTGCTGGATCAGCTGCTTCATGGTGCGCAGGGCTTCGATGGCCGAGAAGTCCAGGTAACGGCGGTAGACGAACGGGCGCAGCATCTCTTGCAACTGAGCACCTGCCGCCTGGTCACCGGCCACCACCCTCGCCTTGATCATGGCGTAGCGTTCCCAGTCGCGGCCCTGGTCCTGGTAGTACTGCTCCAGGGCATTGAAGCTCAGCACCAGCGAACCGGCCGAACCGTAAGGGCGCAAGCGCATGTCGACGCGGAACACGAAACCGTCGACGGTGACCGGGTCCAGGGCCTTGATCAGGCGCTGGCCCAGGCGGGTGAAGAACTCCTGGTTGTCCAGCGAGCGCTTCACCCCTTCGGTCTCGCCGCCCTCGGGGAAGGCGAAGATCAGGTCGATGTCCGACGACAGGTTCAGCTCCACCGCCCCCAGCTTGCCCATGCCCAGCACCACCATGTGCTGCGCCAGGCCGCTGCGGTGGCCGATGGGCGTGCCGAACTGCTGGCAATGGCGCGGGTACAGCCATTGATACGCTTCGTCGATGGCGGCGTCGGCAAGGTCGGACAGGTCACGGCAGGTTTCGCCCAGCTCGGCCTGGCGCGTAATGTCGCGCCAGATGATGCGCAACTGCTGGCGGTTGCGCTCGCGCCGCAGGTTACGCGCCAGCTCGTCTTCGCTTTGCGCTGCCTGGGCCACCGCCCCGATCTGCCCGCGCAACTCGCCGGGCGCGTAACGGCGGTCCAGTTCACCACTGGCCATCAGGGCGAGCAGCATGGCCGGTTCGCGCTGGGCCAGGCCAAGGACGAAGTCGCTGGCGGCAGCAACCTGGTCGAACTGTTGCCGATGGGCCGGGCTGCAAGCGTTCAGGTCGAGTTCGGGGTGGCCAGCCACGGCATCGCTGAGGAACTGCTGATTACGAGCGACCAGCGGTTGCAGGGTGGCGGGCAGATCGAGCGGCAAAGGCAGGCGCATGGACTATCCTTGATCGGCGTGAAAGAGAGGGGTAAAGGCGGCCAAATGGAAGGCGGACCACGGTTGGACTGTCATACAAAAGTTGGAAATAGCTGAAAAAAAGCAATCACTGGCAAAAAACATCAAGAATCACCCGTTCGCGACACATCGCCAACCAACATGAACGTTTTTCCCCACAAGCCGGGGTGCGACCAAAAGCCGCATTTGTGTAGTTTTACTACTACCCCGACTGTCTAAAAGCATGAAATGCGAATGCATTTGTAGTAAAACTACACGGCGCCGGATCACACTCCGGTAATCCAAGAATTCACGACGTCTGCCCATAAGGCCAGTCGCAAACTCAGGCAATCGATTCTGGTTGCCTTTCCGCCCTGGAGCAAGCCATGCAAGACCTCGATCCAATCGAAACCCAGGAATGGCTGGATGCCCTGGAGTCGGTCCTCGACAAAGAAGGCGAAGACCGCGCTCATTACCTGATGACCCGTATGGGCGAGCTGGCCACCCGCAGTGGCTCCCAGCTGCCGTATGCGATCACCACGCCATACCGCAACACCATCCCTGTCACCCACGAAGCACGCATGCCTGGCGACCTGTTCATGGAACGCCGCATTCGCTCGTTGGTGCGTTGGAACGCGCTGGCCATGGTGATGCGCACCAACCTGAAGGACTCGGACCTGGGCGGCCACATCTCCAGCTTCGCCTCCAGTGCCACCCTGTACGACATCGGCTTCAACTACTTCTTCCAGGCCCCGACCGAAGAACACGGCGGCGACCTGGTGTTCTTCCAGGGCCACGCTTCGCCAGGCGTTTACGCCCGTGCCTTCATGGAAGGCCGCATCAGCGAAGACCAGATGAACAACTTCCGTCAGGAAGTGGACGGCAACGGCCTGTCTTCGTACCCGCACCCATGGCTGATGCCTGACTTCTGGCAGTTCCCGACCGTTTCGATGGGCCTGGGCCCGATCCAGGCGATCTACCAGGCCCGCTTCATGAAGTACCTGGAAGCCCGTGGCTTCATCCCGGCCGGCAAGCAGAAGGTCTGGTGCTTCATGGGCGACGGCGAGTGCGACGAGCCGGAATCCCTGGGCGCAATCGCCCTGGCTGGCCGCGAGAAGCTGGACAACCTGATCTTCGTCATCAACTGCAACCTGCAGCGCCTCGACGGCCCGGTTCGCGGCAACGGCAAGATCATCCAGGAACTCGAAGGCGTGTTCCGTGGCGGTGGCTGGAACGTCAACAAAGTCGTCTGGGGCCGCTTCTGGGACCCACTGCTGGCCAAGGACACCAACGGTGCCCTGCAGCGCCGCATGGACGAAGTCATCGACGGCGAGTACCAGAACTACAAAGCCAAAGACGGCGCGTACGTGCGTGAGAACTTCTTCAACACCCCAGAGCTCAAGGCCATGGTCGAAGACCTGTCCGACGAAGAGATCTGGAAGCTCAACCGTGGCGGCCACGACCCGTACAAGGTCTACGCGGCTTATCACCAGGCGGTGAACCACAAAGAGCAGCCGACTGTCATCCTGGCCAAGACCATCAAGGGTTACGGCACCGGTGCAGGCGAAGCCAAGAACACCGCGCACAACACCAAGAAGGTCGACGTCGACAGCCTGCGTCACTTCCGTGACCGCTTCGACATCCCGGTCAAGGATGCCGACCTTGAGAACCTGCCGTTCTTCAAGCCGGAAGAAGGTTCTGCCGAAGCCAAGTACCTGGCCGAGCGCCGCGCTGCCCTGGGTGGCTTCGTGCCGCAACGTCGCGCCAAGAGCTTCAGCGTGCCGACCCCATCCCTGGAAACGCTGAAAGCGATCCTGGACGGCTCGGGCGACCGCGAAATCTCCACCACCATGGCCTTCGTGCGCATCCTGGCGCAGCTGGTCAAGGACAAGGAAATCGGCCAGCGCATCGTCCCGATCATCCCGGACGAAGCCCGTACCTTCGGTATGGAAGGCATGTTCCGCCAGTTGGGCATCTACTCGTCCGTCGGCCAGCTCTACGAGCCAGTCGATAAAGACCAGGTGATGTTCTACCGCGAAGACAAGAAGGGCCAGATTCTCGAGGAAGGCATCAACGAAGCCGGCGCCATGTCGTCGTTCATCGCTGCCGGTACCTCGTACAGCTGCCACAACCAGCCGATGCTGCCGTTCTACATCTTCTACTCGATGTTCGGCTTCCAGCGTATCGGCGACCTGGCCTGGGCCGCTGGCGACAGCCGCACCCGTGGCTTCCTGATCGGCGGTACCGCCGGCCGTACCACCCTCAACGGTGAAGGCCTGCAGCACGAAGACGGTCACAGCCACATGATGGCGGGCACCATCCCGAACTGCCGCACCTATGATCCGACCTACGGCTACGAGCTGGCGGTGATCATCCAGGACGGCATGAAGAAGATGACCGAAGAGCAACAGGACATCTTCTACTACATCACCGTGATGAACGAATCCTACCAGCAGCCAGCCATGCCGGCCGGTGTCGAGGAAGGCATCATCAAGGGTATGTACCTGCTCGAAGAAGACACCCGCGAAGCCGCGCACCACGTTCAGCTGATGGGCTCCGGCACCATCCTGCGCGAAGTCCGCGAAGCGGCGAAGATCCTGCGTGAAGAGTTCAACGTCGGTGCCGACGTGTGGAGCGTCACCAGCTTCAACGAACTGCGTCGCGACGGCCTGGCCGTGGAACGCGCCAACCGCCTCAAGCCTGGCCAGAAGCCTCAGCTGACTTACGTCGAAGAGTGCCTGAACGGTCGCAAAGGCCCGGTCATCGCCTCCACCGACTACATGAAGCTGTTCGCCGAACAGATTCGCCAGTGGGTGCCGAGCAAAGAGTTCAAAGTCCTGGGTACCGACGGTTACGGTCGCAGCGACAGCCGCAAGAAGCTGCGTCACTTCTTCGAAGTTGACCGCCACTTCGTGGTGCTGGCTGCCCTGGAAGCCTTGGCTGACCGTGGCGAGATCGAACCGAAAGTGGTGGCTGACGCTATCGTCAAGTTCGGCATCGATCCGGACAAGCGCAACCCACTGGACTGCTGAGGAGTATTTTTAAGTGAGCGAACTCATTCGCGTACCTGACATCGGCAGCGGTGAAGGTGAAATCATCGAGCTGTTCGTCAAGGTCGGTGACCGTATCGAGGCTGACCAGAGCCTGCTGACCCTGGAGTCCGACAAGGCCTCCATGGAGATCCCGGCCCCTAAGGCCGGCGTGATCAAAGAGCTGAAGGTCAAGCTGGGCGATCGCCTGAAAGAAGGCGACGAGCTGCTGGTGCTGGAAGCCGAGGGCGCTGCGGCGTCCGAGGCGCCAGCCGCCGCACCTGCCCCTGCCGCTGCGCCGGCTGCCGCTGAAAAGCCGGCCGCCGAAGCCGCGCCTGCGCCTGCTGCAGCCCCGGCTGCCGCCAGCGTGCAAGACATCCACGTGCCGGACATCGGCTCGTCGGGCAAAGCCAAGATCATCGAAGTGCTGGTCAAGGTCGGCGACACCGTCGAAGCCGACCAGTCGCTGATCACCCTGGAGTCCGACAAGGCCTCCATGGAGATCCCATCGCCTGCTGCTGGCGTGGTCGAAGAAGTGCTGTGCAAGCTGGAAGATGAAGTCGGCACTGGCGACCTGATCTTCAAGCTGAAGGTTGCTGGCGCAGCGCCGGCTGCCGCACCGGCTCCGGCCGCTGCTGCACCGGCCAAGGCTGAGGCTGCGCCTGCGGCCGCTCCTGCCGCCGCCGCCCCGGCTGCTGCCCCTGCTCCGGTCGCTACCGCGCCGGCTGCTGGCAACAACGCCAAGGTTCACGCTGGCCCAGCCGTTCGTCAGCTGGCCCGTGAATTCGGTGTCGAGTTGGGCGCCGTCGCGGCCACCGGCCCGCATGGCCGCATCCTGAAAGAAGACGTGCAGGTTTACGTCAAAGCGATGATGCAGAAGGCCAAGGAAGCCCCGGCAGCCGCCGGCGCAACCGGCGGCGCTGGCATCCCGCCAATCCCTGCCGTGGACTTCAGCAAGTTCGGTGAAGTGGAAGAAGTGGCCCTGACCCGCCTGATGCAGGTCGGTGCCGCCAACCTGCACCGCAGCTGGCTGAACGTGCCGCACGTCACTCAGTTCGACTCCGCCGACATCACCGAGCTGGAAGCCTTCCGCGTGGCGCAAAAGGCCGTGGCCGAGAAGGCTGGCGTCAAACTGACCGTGCTGCCACTGCTGCTCAAGGCCAGCGCATTCCTGCTCAAGGAAATGCCGGACTTCAACAGCTCGCTGGCGCCAAGCGGCAAGGCGATCATCCGCAAGAAGTACGTGAACATCGGCTTTGCCGTGGACACCCCGGATGGCCTGCTGGTCCCTGTGATCAAGAACGTCGACCAGAAGAGCCTGCTGCAACTGGCTGCCGAAGCCGCTGCACTGGCCGAGAAAGCGCGCACCAAAAAGCTGTCGGCCGACGACATGCAAGGCGCCTGCTTCACCATCTCCAGCCTCGGCCACATTGGCGGCACCGGCTTCACGCCGATCGTCAACGCGCCTGAGGTGGCGATCCTGGGCGTTTCGAAGGCAACCATGCAGCCAGTCTGGGATGGCAAAGCCTTCCAGCCGAAGCTGATGCTGCCGCTGTCGCTGTCCTACGATCACCGTGTGATCAACGGCGCTGCCGCCGCGCGCTTCACCAAGCGCCTGGGCGACGTGCTGGCGGATATCCGCACCCTGCTGCTGTAAGGCGGCACGCTGCCCCTCGCAAGAGGGGCAGTACCCTTTTCGAGCTGCCACGCTCGTACCTCAACCCCGTCATTTGGCGGGGCTTTTTTTTGCCTGCGGCTCACACCGCACCGGTTTTTTTGTAGGAGCAGCCTTGTGCTGCGAAAGGGCCGGTACCACCGCCAACATTTGCAGCGCCTGGCAGGGCCTCTTCGCAGCAAAAGGCTGCTCCTACAAGGGGCGCGCCTATAGTTTGTGGTACCTCTGCCGATAACCCGTACACAGCATCACACATGGCCGCTTGCCAGCCCTCGGGACATGATGCAACCTTGCCAGATACGCCGCCGACCAGGCCGTGTTTCCCTCTTCAAGCGAGTCTTCGATGAAAAGCCAACCCGATGCCGCCAGCCGTGTGGCGGCCGAGGTCGTCACGCAGCTACCCGTGCCCTCTCGGCTCGGCATGCTGCGTTTCGAAAGGCTCAACGAAGCCACCTGGGCCATGCTCTACCTCGACCCCACCTGCGAACGCCAGTTCGGCCTGCAGGCAGGTGAGCTGTGCGCACTGGTCGATTCGCCCTACGCCAGCCTGATGGAACCCGAAGCCCGCTACAGGCTGCACGACGAGATCCAGTCGCAGCTTGCCCGGCGTGGCTACTACCGCGTGCGCTACACCTTGCATGCCCCTGGCGCGTCACTGCGCCTGCTGGAGGCCGGGGAAGCCTACAGGCAACACAACCGGCAACTGCTGCGCGGCTACCTGAGCGTACTCGACGACCCGCCCGAAGACGCCGCCGACCCCGACGCCAGTGACCTGGAATCGCGCAACAACCGTCTGCAACTGGCCCTGCAGCTCAACCAGCGCGCCCAGCAAGAACAGCTTGAACACCTGGAGCGTGTGCGTGGCCAGCAAGACCTGATCCTGCGCCTGGCCCGCCAGCGTTACAGCGCAGAGAACTCGCTGCTCGAAGCCGCCGAACTGATCACCCAGAGCGCCTGCGAAATCTACAAGGTCGACAGCGCCAGCATCTGGCACCTGGAAGGCCAGCGCCTGGAGCCGATCAGTGCCTGGTACCGCCACGAGCAGGCGCATCGCCTGCCCGAAGCCATCGATGCCAGCCACTTTCCCGACTACCTCGACGCCCTGCACGCCAGCCGTGCCATCGACGCCCACAACGCCAACCACGACCCGCGCACCCGCGCCCTGACCCAGAGCCTGCGCCCCGACAACAAAGCCATGCTCGATGCCAGCGTGCGCGTCGATGGCCAGGTAATCGGGGTGTTGTGCCTGGAGCAAAGTGGCCAGCCGCGAGCCTGGCAGTCCGATGAAATCGCCTTTGCCGGTGAGCTGGCCGACCAGTTCGCCCAGGTCATCACCAACCACAACCGACGCACTGCGGCCAGCGCCCTGCACCTGTTCCAGCGCGCCGTGGAACAAAGCGCCAGTGCCTTTTTGCTGGTCAACCGCGACGGCGTGGTGGAATACGTCAACCCAAGCTTCACGGCGATCACCCAGTACAGCACCGATGAAGTGCAGGGCCGCCAACTGGCCGAGCTGCCAGCCCTGGAAAACCTCAGCGAGTTGCTGTTCGATTCGCCGTCGAGCCTGGCCATGGGCAACAGCTGGCAAGGCGAATTCAAGAGCCGGCGCAAAAACCTCGAGCCCTACTGGGGCCAACTGTCGATATCCAAGGTGTATGGCGACAACCGTGAGCTGACCCACTACATCGGCATCTACGAAGACGTCACCCAGACCAAGCTGGCCCAACAGCGCATCGAGCGCCTGGCCTACACCGACAACCTGACCAACCTGGGCAACCGCCCGGCGTTCATCCGCAGCCTCGACGAGCGCTTTGCCCGTAACAGCGAGAGCTCGATGTGCTTGCTGCTGGTAGACATCGACAACTTCAAGCGCATCAACGACAGCCTCGGCCACCAGACCGGCGACAAGCTGTTGGTCAGCCTGGCCCGCCGACTGCGCAACAGCCTAAGCGCCGGTGGCATCCTGGCGCGTTTCGCCAGCAACGAGTTCGCTGTGCTGCTCGACGACACCCGCCTGGAAGACGGCCAAGACGTCGCCCAGCAGTTGCTGCACACCCTCGACAAGCCGATGTTCGTCGACAACCAGCTGATCAACGTCACCGCCTCGGTGGGCCTTGCCTGCGCGCCGCTGCACGGCATCGACCCGGCGAGCCTGATGAAAAACGCAGGCCTGGCGCTGCACAAGGCCAAGGCCAACGGCAAGCACCAGGTGCAGGTGTTTACCGAAGTGCTCAATGCCGAGGCCAGTTACAAGCTGTTCGTCGAGAACAACCTGCGCCGCGCCCTGACCCAGAACGAACTGGAAGTGTTCTACCAGCCCAAGCTATGCCTGCGCAGCGGCCGCCTGCTGGGGTTGGAAGCACTGCTGCGCTGGAACCACCCCGAGCGCGGCATGATCCGCCCGGACCAGTTCATCAGCGTGGCCGAGGAAACCGGCCTGATCATCCCCATCGGCAAGTGGGTGGTGCGCCAGTCGTGCCGCATGAGCCAGCAACTGCGCGAGGCCGGCCTGGGCAACTTGCACGTGGCCATCAACCTGTCGCCCAAGCAGTTCTCCGACCCGGACCTGGTAGCCTCGATCAGTTCGATCCTCAAGGAAGAAGCACTGCCCTCGCACCTGCTGGAGCTGGAGCTGACCGAAGGCCTGCTGCTGGAAGCGACCGAAGACACCCACCGCCAGCTCGACGAGCTCAAGGCCCTGGGCCTGACCCTGGCGATGGACGATTTCGGTACGGGCTATTCGTCGTTGAGCTACTTGAAGAAGTTTCCGATCGACATCATCAAGATCGACCGCAGCTTCATCAACGAAATCCCGGATAACCAGGACGACATGGAAATCACCTCGGCGGTGGTGGCCATGGCCCACAACCTCAAGCTCAAGGTGGTTGCCGAAGGGATCGAGACCCCAGCGCAGCTGGCGTTTCTGCGCAGGCACCGGTGCGACGTGGGCCAGGGGTACCTGTTCGATCGGCCGATTCCGGGGCGTGAACTGGCCGAGCGACTGAAGCGCTATCCGCGCGGTCCAATGGCCTGACAGCAGCGTTAACCTCGGGCACTATAGAGTCCATTTGGGCCCCTTCGCGGGGCAAGCCCGCTCCCACAGGGTGATACAACCTTGTAACCTGTGCTGTACCTGTGGGAGCGGGCTTGCCCCGCGAAGAGGCCAGCACCTATCTACCTGACATACAGAGGAACGGCCATGGTCCTGCGTTCGGAAATCCTGGTGAACAAAAACGTCATGCCAACCGCGGAGCAGGCCCTGCCTGGCCGCGAAACGCCAATGTCGCTGCCCGAGTTCCACTATGTGTTCGAAGGCACCCCGCTGCTGGGCCCCTTCTTCGAAGGTGCCATCGACTTCGCCATCTTCGGCCTGGGCTGCTTCTGGGGCGCCGAGCGCCGCTTCTGGCAGCGTGAAGGCGTGGTCAGCACGGTGGTCGGCTATGCCGGCGGCTTCACCCCCAACCCCACGTACGAAGAAGTCTGCTCCGGCCTGACCGGCCACACCGAAGTGGTGCTGGTGGTGTTCGACAAGGACAAGGTCAGCTACCGCGAGCTGCTGGCCATGTTCTGGGAACTGCACAACCCGACCCAGGGCATGCGCCAGGGCAACGACGTCGGCACCCAGTACCGCTCGGCCATCTACTGCACCTCGCCGCAGCAGCTCGAAGAAGCCAAGGCCAGCCGCGACGCCTTCCAGGCCGAGCTGAACAAGGCCGGTTTCGGTGAGATCACCACCGAGATCGACCAGGCCCCGACCGTGTACTTCGCCGAGGCCTACCACCAGCAGTACCTGGCCAAGAACCCGGACGGCTACTGCGGTATTGGCGGTACCGGTGTGTGCCTGCCACCCAGCCTGCAGGGCAACTGAACCATGGCCACGATGACCCTGTTCCACTCGCCGCTGTCGCCCTTCGTGCGCAAGGTCATGGTGGTGCTGCACGAGACCGGCCAGCTTGACCGCGTCACCCTGCAGCCGGTGAACATCAGCCCCGTGAGTGGTGATGACCAGCTCAACCAGGGCAACCCGATCGGCAAGATCCCGGCCCTGCGCCTGGACGACGGCACGGTGCTGCACGACAGCCGGGTGATTTGCGAGTACCTCGACCTGCAGCACGTCGGCCTGCCATTGCTGCCGCGTGAAGGCTCGGCGCGCTGGCGGCGCATGACCTTGGCGTCGCAGGCTGATGCGATCATGGATGCGGCGGTGTCGAGCCGCTATGAGAGCTACCTGCGGCCTGAGGACAAGCGCTGGGATGGCTGGCTCAAGGCGCAGGGTGACAAGATCCGCCGCAGCCTGGCCAACCTGGAGCAGGAACATTTGGCGGAGCTGATCTCGGGCTTTGATCTGGCTGCCATTGGTGTTGCCTGTGCGCTGGGTTATCTGGATTTGCGTCAGCCTGAATTTGGTTGGCGTGAGCGCCAGCCTGGCCTGGCGAAGTGGTATGCCGAGGTGGCCCAACGGCCGTCGATGGTTGCCACATCTCCTGTGGCCTGACGGGCCTCTTCGCAGCACAAGGCTGCTCCTACACAGTAACGCGCGTCCTGAGCAGCCTTGTGCTGCGAATGCCTTACCTCGGTATCGCAGGGAACAACTCCCCAATCCTGCGTGCCAACCACCGCCCGATTTCTCTGTCCTCCCTCATGCCGCCCTCCCCACCCGCGCCCAGTCCAGCCGCCGGGTCAGCACCATGAACACGCCCAACAAACCAAAGCACAGCAACGACCCCATCAACAGCGCGTAGTCCTCGGCGCTGAGCAGCCCATAAAGCATCCCGTACAACGCCGCTAACCCCGCCGCAAACCCAACCCCACGCCCCAGGCTGCGCAGCACGTGGCTCAGGTAGAAGCCAATCAGCAACACACAGGCCAAAGCCGACAGCCCATACGCCGGGCCAAAACCGATGTGTTCGGACATCGACAGCAACAGCAGGTAGAAAAACGCCAACGCCACACCCACCAGGATGTACTGCACCGGGTGCACGCTGAGGTTCTTCAGCACCTCGAACAGGAAGAAGCCGGCAAAGGTCAGGGCAATGAACAGCAGCGCGTATTTGATCGCCCGCTCGCTCTTCAGGTACTGATCAACCGGGTCGACAAAGCTGACGCCAAAGGTGCGCTCGCTGAAATCCTCACAGTGCCCGGCCGTGGCGCACTGGCGCAGGGCATCTTCAAGGTTGGTGGCGAAGAACGACGTCTGCCAGTGGGCAGTGAAGCCTTGGGCATCGATGTCGCGACGGCTGGGCAGGTAACTGCCGATGAAGCTTGGGTGCGGCCAGTTGGCGTGCATATCCACACTGCTGGTACGGCCAACCGGCAACACCTGCAACTGGCCAGTGCCTTGCAGCGCCAGGTCGAAGCCGTAGCTGAACTCCCGCGCTTGCAGGCCATCCAGCCCTGGCACGCTGGCATGCACGCCACCGCGCATCCAGTCGAGCCCGGTCCCCGCTTCAAAGGGCAACTTGCGCTCGTCGAGCGTCAGCTCCAGGCCATTCTCGATGCCACGAATGTCGCTGATGCCGACTACCAGAAAGGGCTTGTCGAACCGATAGTCTTCGAAATCCTTGTCGATGCCCCAGCGTTCGGGGAGCTTGAAGCGGCCACTGATGCGGCCTTTGGCGTGAAACAGCCGCGCCTGGTAGATGCCTCGTGAGCGCAGCTCGGTGTCGACACCCAGGTCGGCGTCGAAGGTTTCCGGCAGGAAGTACAGGTGGCCGGCGATGCTGCTGGTCTCCTGGGTACGCTCGCCGTCCTTGTCGATCCAACGGCGCTGGTACTTGCGGTACGGCACCACCAGCAGCGGGCCACTGAGCTGCTGGTCGAAACTGGCGCTCTGGGCGATGTCACGCACCACGCTGTCACGCAGGGTCTGGCGCTCGTCGATGAGGCCGTTGATCATCAGCAGGGGGATCAGCAACAGCACCATCAGCAGGGCAATCATGCCGAGCTTGAATCCAAGGGTCTTGTTCATAGGGCCTCCTTTGGCAGTGGGCGCAGTGTCTGCGCCTTGCGTGGAGACCTTGGGGAGACTGTGTGGAGATTCGGTGTTTTCAGCTGATACGCCGCACCGGCAGCCACAGTCTTACCCGCACACCGCCATCGACGTTATCGACTGCAAGCGAACCGCCATGCAGCTGCATCACCTCGGCCACAAAATTCAGCCCCAGCCCGGTACTCTTGCGCCCACTTCCCGGCCGCGGCAGCGAGTAGAACCGCTCACTCACCCGCCCAATGGCATACGCCGGTATCGCCTGCCCCTGGTTGAACAGGCTCAACGCCACCCGCCCACCATCGCGCTCAAGCTCGAACAACAACGCCCCACCGGCCGGGGTAAAGTCCAGCGCATTGTCGAGCAGGTTGGCCAACGCCTGGCGCATCAGAAACGGATCGCACAACAACCGCAAACCGTCCGGCACCCGCTGCCGCACCTGCAGGCCCGCCGCTTCGATGCGCGCCGCATGGGCCAACAGCAATTCGTCGACCAGTGCCGCCAACGCCACCTGCTGCTCGTCCTCCAGCGCCTGCATCTGCTCCACGCGGGCGAGGTTGAGCAGGCGTTCGATCATCTGCTGCAGGCGCTCGCTTTCGCGCTCGATGTTGCCGGCAAAGCGCGCCCGTTGTTCGGCCGGCATATCGCCCTGCAGCAGCTCGGAGGCTCCGCGGATGGCCGCCAGTGGGCTTTTCAGTTCGTGGGTCAAGGTGTGCACATAGCGCTCGACGTAGGCCTTGCCTTCCAGCTGCGTGCGCATGCGCTCGACTGCATTGGCCAGGTGCGCCAGCTCACCGCCCTTGTAATGCGGCAGCGCCGCCCGCTCACCTTCGCTGACCGCCTGGGCGTAACGGGCCAGCCTGCGCAGCGAGCGCGCCAGCCACCACGACAGCGCTGCACCAATCAACAAGCCCAGGCCGATCAAGCCCAGGCCCAATGTGAGCAAACGCTGCTCGGAGCGATCGATGTAGGGTTGCAGCGAGCTGTTGGGCTTGGCCACGGTAACCACGCCGATGATCTGGCCGTCATCGATGATCGGCGCGGCCACATGCATCACCGAAGTGCTTTCGTCATCGGCAACACTGCGCGTGGAGCGGGCGCCGTACTCGCCGCGCAGGGTCAGGTAAACGTCATTCCACTTCGAGTAATCCTTGCCCAGGTCCTCACCGCTGGAGTCGAGCAGCACGATGCCTTTGGCGTCGGTCACGTAGATGCGGTGGCTGACCTGGTTTTTCGCCAAGCCCCAGATCTGCGCGCCCGGGCTGCGCGAACCGTAAGCCTTGAGTACTTCGGGCAAGCGGCTTTGCCCGAGGGTGCCGGCCTTGACGTCATCGTGCAGGATCTCCGCCAGCAGGTTGGCAGTGTCGACCAAGGTTTCTTCGGACGATTGGCGCACCACCGGGCGGATCTGTTCGCGCACCGTGTTTAGCAGGAAGTACCCCGCCAGCCCGACGAACAGGAAGTACACCAGGAAGATCCGGATGCCCAGGCGCATCAGGCGTGATCCGGGCTGTAACTGTAGCCGAGGCCGCGGTGGGTCTGGATCGGTTCTGCCTCGCTGGCGACCAGGCGCAATTTGGCGCGCAGGCTCTTGATGTGGCTGTCGATGGTGCGCTCGTAGCCCACGTCAGACGCCACGCCCAGGGCATCGAGCAGTTGCTCGCGGCGGAACACCCGCTGGGGCTGTTCCAGCAGGCACTGGAGCAAACGAAACTCGTGGCGGGTCAGGCTCAGCGGCTGGTTACGGTAGCTGATCTGCATGCGCAGGGTGTCGAGCTGGAACAGCGTTGCCGCCGCGACGGGCTCAACACGTGGTGCCATGCGTTTAAGGATGGCCCGCACCCGTGCCGCCACCTCGCGGGGGCTGAAGGGTTTGACCACGTAGTCGTCGGCGCCGATCTCCAGGCCCACCACCCGGTCGATTTCGCCATCACGGGCGCTGAGAAACATCACCGGCACCTCGCTGAAACGGCGCAGTTGGCGGCAGGTTTCGAAACCACTGATATCGGGCAGGCCGATGTCGAGGATGATCAGGTCGGCCGGGCGCTGGCGCTGCTGGTCGAGGGCGGCGCTGCCCAGGGTCACCCACTCGGTGCTGTGGCCATCGGCCTGCAGGGCGTAGACCAGGGTGTCGGCGATGGCGGCTTCGTCTTCGACGATGAGGATATGGGGCATGGTGCGCGGCCTGTGCAGATATCAATGGCGACGCACTATTGTGTAGGAGCGGCCTTGTGTCGCGAAAGGGCCGCAGAGCGGCCCCGGCAAAATCTGCATCAACGCTGAAATCGTGGGGCCGCTATGCGGCCCTTTCGCGACACAAGGCCGCTCCTACAAGGGGCCCAGTCAGGCTCCAGGTCAGCAGTCCGGCTTGCCGGCGGTGAACTTCTTGGCCGGGTTGACCGCTGCCTTGAACTCACGCAACGCTTTGGAACCGATCAACAGCGGGTAGTTGAAACTGCTGCGGTCCACCAGGTTCACTTCAACCGTGCGCTTCACATCACCCAGGCACAGCTCCAGGTCGACCACCGGGCGCTTGGAGATTTCCGGCGCATCGCCCTCTTCCTCTTCGTCGGCACGGCCCTTGATCTTGCTGATGCGCGAGACCTTGTGCTCGTAGACCTTGCCGTCGGACTCTTTGGTCGCCAGGCGGAAGCGTACCCACTCATCGCCATCGCGGGTGAACAGCTCGATGTCTTTGGCCGACAGCGATGCGGTGAAGGCACCGGTGTCCATCTTGGCCTTCAAGGTCTCGCCAATTTCCGGCAGGGCAATGTTTTCGTAACGGCCATAAATCGTCGGCTCGGCGGCCATGACCGGCAAGGCGAACAGTGACAACAGGGCAAGCAGTGATTTCACGGGTTACGCTTCCTTGATTGCAGACAGTGCTTAGACTGCATGAGTTGAATAGGTTCGTCTGCACACGGTAATCAACACAATGTGAAACATTTGTCCTCGCCGCTGGGCATTGGGCATTTGGCGTAGGCCGCATCGCTGCTTATCATTGCCGGCTGTTTTTATCTCACTACAAGAGTTCCTTTATGCGTCGCCTGCTGACCGGCATTCTCACAACCCTCCTGCTGCTGCTCAACACTGTGGTGTTGATCTGCCCGCTGCTGGTCTTTGCCCTGCTCAAGCTGGTGCTGCCAGGCCGTGGCCGTGACTATGCCTCTGCGGCGGTGATGTGGGTCGCCGAAACCTGGTCAGAGATCGACAAGGCGATTTTCGCCCTGTGCATCCCCACCCAGTGGGATATCCGCGGCGTCGACCGCCTGCGCAAGGACACCTCGTACCTGGCCGTGAGCAACCACCAGACCTGGGTCGACATCCCCGCGCTGATCGAAAGCCTCAACCGCCGCACGCCGTTCTTCAAGTTCTTCCTCAAGAAGGAGCTGATTTGGGTGCCACTGCTGGGCCTGGCCTGGTGGGGGCTGGATTACCCGTTCATGAAGCGCTACAGCAAGGCGTTTCTGGACAAGCACCCCGAGCTCAAGGGCAAGGACCTGGAGATCACCAAGGCCGCCTGTGAGCTGTTCAAGCGCCAGCCGGTAACCGTGGTCAACTACCTGGAAGGCACGCGCTTCACCGAGGCCAAGCGCCAGGAGCAGCAATCGCCTTACCGCTACCTGCTCAAGCCCAAGGCCGGCGGCGTGGCATTCGTGCTGGCGGCGCTGGGCGAGCAGCTGGATGCGCTGCTGGACGTGACCATCGTTTACCCGGGCAACCAGGCGCCGGGGTTCTGGGATTTGCTCAATGGCAGCATTAGCCGGGTGATTATCGACATTCAGGTGCGTGAGCTGGACCCGGCGTTGTGGGATGGGGATTATGAAAATGACCCGGCCTTCCGGCAGACCGTGCAGGCTTGGGTGAACCAGCTGTGGTTGGAGAAGGATCAGCGTATCGAGCAGCTGCGGGCAGAAATGGGCTGAGATCTCTATCGCCTATCCCGGCCTCTTCGCGGGGCAAGCCCGCTCCCACAGGTACTGCACGCCCATTGATTGTGGTGCGTTCCCTGTGGGAGCGGGCTTGCCCGCGAAGAGGCCAGCACAGCACAGCACAAATCCGATTAAAACCCAGGCTAATAATCAACATAAGGATTACTTCTTTGTCACCCTCCACCTAAGTGGATAAAAATCGATCAAAGCACAACTACAAAAAATTGCCTGGATCGATCGATGGCCAACCAACCTTGCTCCACCCCCGCCCAACTTCGTCGCGTCTTGGGCCTACCCGCCCTGGTCTTCTTCGGCCTGGTGTACATGGTCCCGCTGACCATCTTCACCACCTACGGCATCGTCACCGAACTCACCGGTGGCCGCACCGCTGGCGCCTACCTGGTTACGCTGGTGGCCATGCTGTTCACCGCCGCGTCCTACAGCTTCATGGTCAAACGCTTCCCGGTTGCGGGCTCGGCGTACTCCTACACCAACATGGCCTTCGGCCAGAACGTTGGTTTCCTGGCCGGTTGGTCGCTGCTGCTCGATTACTTGTTCCTGCCGATGATCAACTACCTGCTGATCGGCCTGTTCCTCAACATCGCCTTCCCGGCTGTGCCCGCCTGGGCCTTCGTGCTCGCCTCCATCGCCCTGGTGACCGTGCTCAACGTGGTCGGCATCAACTCGGTGGCTAAAACCAGCAACCTGATCGTCGGTGCGCAGATCGTGTTTATCGGGGTATTCGTGGCCTTGTCCTGCCAGACCCTGGCCGGCCAACCGCTAGACCTGCTCTCGCCGCTGATGGGTGACGGCACACAACCTGGCTTCGGCCCGCTGATGGCGGGCGCCGCAGTACTGTGCCTGTCGTTCCTCGGCTTCGATGCCGTCTCCACCCTGGCCGAAGAATGCCGCGATGCCCGCCGCGACGTGCCACGGGCAATCATCCTCACCACGCTCTTCGCCGGCGTACTGTTCACCGCGCTGGCCTACGTCAGCCAGCTGGTGCTGCCGGGCAGCACGTTTGCAAACGCCGATGCGGCAGCCAATGAAGTGATGTTCAAAGCAGGCGGGCAATTCCTGGCCAACTTCTTCACCGCCGCCTTCGTCGCCGGCAGCCTGGGTTCAGCACTGGCCTCGCAGGCAGCGGTGTCGCGCATCCTGTTCACCATGGGCCGTGACAAGGTGCTGCCGCAGCGCACGTTCGGTTACCTGTCGCCGCGTTTTGGCACGCCGGTGTTCGCCATTTTGCTGGTGTCGGCGTTTTCGCTATTGGCGCTGGTGATCGACCTGTCCACCCTCGCCTCGCTGATTAGCTTTGGCGCACTGGTAGCGTTCTCGACGGTGAACCTGGCGGTGGTTAAGACGCACCTGATGGATGACAGCGCACAGCGCAACCTCAAAGGCCTGCTGTGCTATGGCGCGGTACCGCTGGTGGGATTGGGCCTGACGCTGTGGCTATGGACCAGCCTGTCGGCGCTGACGTTGTTGATTGGGTTGTGCTGGTTTGCCCTGGGCCTTGCGTACCTGGCCGTACTGACTAGCGGCTTCCGCCGCCCAGTCAGCGTGGTGGACTTCACAGAAGCGGCCTGACGCTACGGTAGGCCTTCTGAACAACTGGCTCCAGAGGGCAGACCTGATATTTCTGACAGTTGTTCTGGAAGGTATTTCACCTAGACAGTGTATGACGCTGGCTAAATGAGCCAGACCATTAGGTCTACAGGAATACCTTCATGAACCCTCTCACTAGAATTCAATATTTCTATCAAGATCATGAACTCCAGACGGCGGTCACTGCAGGATGCGCCAGCACGCTTGTGCGTTGCCATAAAACCACCAATTCGAACCAAGAATTACTCTACCGCCTCCTCCACCACCGCAGCGCCGACTCGCTATCCTTGAACCACCAGCACAACCCAGGCTTGATATGCAGATTCCTGAGCGATCACCTCCACCGTCTGCTGCGATACCGTTACAACTAAGAAGCCATGCGCTAGTTCAACCTGCAGCCGTAATAGTTGCCAGTACGCCTGCACAGACTGCTTTGTCGCCACAGGCAGCACCCTCACAACGCTTACCTGTAATTGCTCGATGGATCAACCGGATGGGCAACTGGATGAGCAACTTACGTTTTCGGCAGCCGCGCCCACCGACAGCGATGCGGGCAACCACTCCCTCGACCCCTGGGCTGCACCTCGCCAGCAGGAGGTATGCCCAGGCCCAACGAGGCAGTAACTCTAATTACATGTCCAACAACAATCGGGATATTCGGCGCTGAGGCTGGGAAAAAAGCCGGTGCAGGTTCAACTGAGAATTTCAGTGGAGCAGGGGTGAGCCCTACCCCGAGGGCGCGCTCGCCGGCGCCGGGGTAGTACACAGGCTGCCCAGCAGTCCACCCAGCCCGATCAAGCCACCCAGTGGGTTGGCGCCGGAGAGCAAGTCCAGCCCAGGCACGGCTTTGGTCATCTGAGGGATTGTTCGGGGCCGGACATGGAGATAATGGCCCTGATGGATAATAGCTGGAATGCCAGAACTACGGCCCACCGCCTATCAATTCTGCCAGTAGCGACCCCCGTAAAGCCTCTGGATACTCGTTCCTAGCCAGGTCAGTACACACCTTACTCAAGTTTAGGGAACCACCCCATGAGTATCCGCAAGATTTTTTATCAACGTCAGCGAGTTACTACGGTAAAAACTGATCAGCGATACCGATCTATCTTCCAAGGCAGCCAAGTCCCGCTAGCTGAAAGTCAACCAGGAAGCAAAGCCCCCTACACCCTATTGGCAACGGATTCCAAGGGTTCGGTATCTGGCGTAAAAAGTACCCCCTCAGACGACATGCATCGCTACTCCGTCTATGGCATCACGTGCACTATGCCCTCGCCCAAGTCATTATTAGGCTTCAACGGTGAGCACATTGATCAAAAAAACATGTACATCCTTGGCAGTTACCGTAGCTATTCAACAACACTGATGCGATTTCACTCACCCGACAAATTTTCTCCTTTTGCCCAAGGCGGACTCAGCACTTATGCCTACTGCGCGGGAGACCCTGTTAACTACAGCGATCCTACTGGGCATGGAAAATTCTCAAGTCTATTTTCAGGCCTATTCAGCCGCAGCAAACAGCATCAGCCTCCAGCCCGCCACACACATTACCAAAAAATCACAGTTGATGAACCTGGGGACCCATTAGGAACATTTAACATCCCAAGCATCGACGACATCCTTCCCTCTATAACTCAATACTTACCCATAGATGACTTGACACAATTTGCATACACCTCAAAATCCATGTATGGAAAGATCATCCGACCTTCGGACACATTAGCAGCCAAAGCAATAACCACTTCCAACCTCCTAGAGTACTCCGACCCTTTTGATAATGTGGAGCTAGGGCAGAGGCTTCCTGGAGTATTGCGAAGCTCCATGAGTAACAGACTTAAGGCAGTGCAAGAGATAGCCCTCACCGAAAGCAAAATAACGTTCGAAAACATCGAGGCAAACATGATAAGAAAAGGCTTAAACACATATGGCCGCGACGGTCGGCGCTACGCAATTTTCTACCGGAAAGGAAGAGCGCCCAGTTAGTCCACACACCGGTAATATATTCAGCTGATTCATCAAACACAGCTCAAGACAACCAAAAGCACATGCATCAGGGAAGGTTCAAGCAAAAGCTGGTGACGTTCAGGCCGGTGAACCTGGCCCTGCTGTTTCTGGTTCTGCATGCCCGACAAGGCATTGGCGGCATCGCTGAGGTTGAAGGCGAACACCGGGCTTGTGGCCAGGGTCATCAGGGTTGCCAGGGTGAATGCTTTCATCGGGAGGGACCTCGTGGACCGGGATGGCCTGGAAATCGAGGTATTCGACAGAAGTATTGAGGGGCTTTTCCGGGCCAGCATCGGCATGTATATCAAATGCCCTGCGGCTCAGGTACTAGCACTTTTACCAGTTTCTCTCTGCTGGACAGAGCCTCAGAATCAGTCAATCTCAGGTTCATAGCAGAAAAACCACATGAGCCACAATCCCACCGCCATCACAACACTACTGCTGAGCGCTGACATGCAAGGGTCAATCGTGGGCAGATACCCTGGTTCTCCAGCGCAGGGAATATCCTATACGTCATTCGGCTATGCCGAAGGCCAACATGTACTCGGGTTTCAATTAGGCTTCAATGGCCAGCGCCTTGAACCCAATGGCCTTTATTTATTGGGTAATGGTTACCGTGCTTACAGCACTAAACTCGGACGCTTCTGCTCGCAGGACAGTTTATCCCCTTTCAGCAGAGCCGGCCTAAATTACTACGCTTACTGTTTGAATGACCCCATCAACAGAAACGACCCCAGTGGGCATTTTGCAGAAAAAATCAGAAAAGCAATAAGCAAAACTTTTAGAACTAACGCCACAAAACTTCGCGACAGGCACGCAGCGCTTAATGCGATTGAGGCTGAACTTCGCCCTCTCACAACCGAACTACTCGAAGACCCTCTGCAGGCGAGTCCTAAGCAGAGGTCAAAAGTTAAAAATCTGCTAGCGCGCGCCAGGAAAAAATCCAAAAGCTTCACTGATCTTGGCGGAAGTAACTCAAGTGAATTTGTTAAGCTTTATACGCTCACGAAGTCCATAGCGTCAACGTGGAATAATTCAGAAATATACCAGATAAGTAGAACTACAGGCGGTAGACGCTCCAACTCCATTGACCATCTAACAGCTGACTATGACTCACCCGTATCAGAAGGGAAGGACGACTCTCCACCTTTATACAGTGAAGTTATGGCCATGAACAACAACATCAGAAAACCCACCAGTTAAGTCAACAGTATAACCAGTCACGTACAGGCCGGGGATACCGATGTTGCCGGTAACGCGGGTGACTTGCATCAGCGAGTTCAGCACGGTGGCCCGGGCCTCATGCTTGGCACCCTCGTGGCCATGGCCACGGGAGGCGAAACCGACGGCGTTGACGGCGCAGTCCACTTCTGGTGCGCCAAGGATGTCGATGATCTGCTCGTGCAGCGGGGTGTCCTTGGACGGGTCGATCACTTCGAAGCCCTGGACTTTGCTTAGCTGGCCTTACTCACTAGCGGCTTCCGCCACCCGGTCAGCGTGGTGGACTTCACAGAAGCCACCTGAACCAACGCGATCTGTCAGGGTGGGATACATCGATTTTGTAGCCTGCGTTATACCTGTAGGAGCGGCCTTGTGTCGCGAAAGGGCCGCAACGCGGCCCAGGCAATTTTCAAGGTGAAGCTGAAATCCCGGGGCCGCTGCGCGGCCCTTTCGCGACACAAGGCCGCTCCTACAAGTACAGAGACTTGTGATTCCAGCACTGCCGCTACAACACCTCAGACCGAAGGCTGAGCCAACGGAGCGGGGGTAGTCCACAGGCTACCCAGGTTCTGCAGCAACGACCCCGCAATGCCTTGCTGCCCCAGGTACTGCAGAATCAACGGCGCAAACTGCCCGATCATCCCGGTATCCATACCCAGCGCCTTGAACGCACTGTCCAGGTCGCTACGGTTTTCCACGTTGTTGCCCAACGCATTGCTCAATGCCGACTGGCTTTCGCTGTTCTTGCCCAGCAGCTCACCCAACCCACTCAACCCGCCCAGTGCATTGGCACCCGCCAGCAAGTCCAGCCCAGGCACGGCTTTGGTCAACTGACCGTAGTCGTCGGAACTCAGGTTATTGCGCGCCAGCCCCAGCATCGCCCCCGCCCCGCCCACGGCCTGTTCCGGGGTGATCTTCAGTTCACTGCCCAAGGTATTGAGCAAATTGGCCTGCGCCTCGGGCGCCTGGACCTGGCCCTGTTGTTTCTGGTTCTGCATGGCGGATACGGCGTTGGCCGCATCGCTTAGGTTGAAGGCGAACACCGGGCTTGCGGCCAGGGTCATCAGGGTTGCCAGGGTGAATGCTTTCATCGGGAGGGACCTCATGGGCCGGGATGGCCGGGGAAACGTGGGGTTTGACTCGGGGTTCGGGGGATTGTTCCGGGCCGGATATCGGCAGGCGGCCGCTCCTCGCTTGCCTGACATTTTTGCCAGTAGCCGCCCTCGAAATGTCTCAGGATACTGACAAGGTGAAGGTGCAGTTACTCTTGCTTAGCTGATAACGGTGCCATGCATGAAACGGCTGGATGATGCCGAAATAGGAACAATGCACTGATACACCCATTCCAGGGCAACTTAGCGAGCAATTTCCCAGTAGCACCTGTTATTTCTGCCAGTTTCATAAATCTGACAACCGTTCAAAATGGCCCCTGGGACAACGTTTTCATCAAAGCGGAAGGGGACCGAAGCCATGAGCAGATTACTGCACAGCACACTATTCTTCTACCAAGGCGACAAGCTGATCACCGTCAAACAAAGCGAACAACACCGCGCCATCTTTCGCAATGCGGATATGCTACTGGCCGAGGTGCAAACAGGCGAACCTTCTGGCAGCGGGTTACTGGCAACCGATGACAAGGGGTCTGTGCTCAGCGTTCAAGATGCAGCTGGCCTGGAAGGCCATAACTTCTCAGCCTACGGCCAGGATCCGACCTTGCCCTCGATGCGAACAACGACTGGCTTTAATGGCGAAGCTTACGAGTCAGTTTCGGCCAGTTACCTGCTGGGCCTTGGATTGCGTAGCTACTCTCCTCGCCTTAGACGCTTTTGTGCAGCAGACAACTGGAGCCCATTCGGAAAAGGTGGTTTGAATGCTTATGGCTACTGTGGGTGTGACCCTGTCAATAAAATAGATCGATCGGGGCACGCCCCAACACTTCACCTTGGACTTGAGCCCTCCACACTCGCGCTCGGCTATAAAAAAATCAGCAGCAACATAGCTCGATTTTTACCACACAACGAGCAAAATATATTTAGTAAAGTAGCAAAGCAAGCAGAAACCATTGTAGCTATAGCAATAAAAAAAATCGCCAACGAAACCCTCACTCTGGAAAATTTTGTGGAATACGACATCAGCAAGGCACCCGATATACTTAAGGAGGCACTAGAGACACGAAAGCACCATTTGACACTTATCACCATCAAACGCAGCGCTGCCATTACGGATGATTTTTATCATAGGAGTTCGCGCCCCCTTGAAAATGGCCGTAGAGGGGCTATGTTGTACCGTCCAAACGGAGGTGTAGACTCGAGCACAAGCAATAGAGCTATTCGTGACAATCAATGAAACTCAACGCACCTTCACGGTAGGTCATGCCTTACACTCACTCAGCACTAATAATCATGTAAATCAAACCCAGGATTTTCCATTAAACCTACAGCATTCGCCATATTTCCAGCAGGCCTTCCAAAACATACTCGCAACTATCTCAAGCCATTTTACTGATGAACAACAAGCCGCCGTTGCTTTGGGCCTCCACTAGTTGAGCGCAATGGCCAAGGCGCTGATGGATGATGCCGAGCTGGGGATGATGCGCTGAGTCATGGGTTGTCAGGGCTGGCCGCTTCGCGGGCAAGTCGGATCGCCGCACCGCCGCTCCCACAGGTTATGAGGCAGTGCTGGGAAGCTGTAAAACTGTTATTTCTGCCAGTATCGAAATTCTTGCGGCTGTTCAGAATGGGCTTCAGGCACACCCCATGTATCCAGAGCAGCAGAGACCTGAATCATGAGCAAAGCATCGAACCGCTCGCTTTTCTTCTACCAGGGCAACAAGCTGATCACCGTCAACCAAGGCGACCACCACCGCGCCATCTTCCGCCATGCGGATATGCCCTTGGCCGAAGTGCAGACAGGCGAAACTTCTGGCAGCGGGTTACTGGCAACCGATGACAAGGGGTCCGTGCTCAGCGTTCAAGATGTGGATGGCCTGGAAGGCCATAACTTCTCAGCCTACGGCCACGATCCGACCTTGCCCTCGATGCGAACAACGACTGGCTTTAATGGCGAAGCTTACGAGCCAGGTTCGGACAGTTACCTGCTGGGCCTTGGATTGCGCAGCTACTCTCCTCGCCTAAGACGTTTTTGTGCCGCAGACAACTGGAGCCCATTCGGAAAAGGTGGCTTGAATGCTTATTGCTACTGCGGGGGTGACCCCATCAACTTTGTCGACCCAAGTGGACATATGGAGCGGCCAAGTGGATATATGAAGCGCATTGCTTTAAAAAACGGCCAATTATACAAAGTCAACGAGAATATGGCCGTTGCTATTGGTACAAAACCCACAGCGCCACCAAGACCCACAACGTCACCCGCTTCCCAACATGACCCTGCGCAAGGCCATTACTTAAACTCGCCCCAGATTGCTCCTCAGCCACCTGCTAAACCGCAACTTGCCGCCCAGACCACGACCAGGCGAAATACACAAACGCGCGACGCGCCTATAGCATCGCCAGTGGTATCAAGCGATAGCACCCCTTCAGTCTCACGCAGCCCCAGCGCTGACTCGCTGCCCCAACTTCCGTACCACGTCAGGAGCTGGGTTGCGGCACAGAACAGTCCGTTCAGTTCAATGGCTAGCCAAATTAGGGAACCCGCTGACGAGGTTCCAAGCGCGCCGTCACCTCGCCATTAATGAATAGCATGTATATGTCTAGAAAAAAGCCCCTCATTCGAGGGGCTTTTAGCTCAACTTAAATTACGCCGCGCCCCACATCTTGTGCGGGTCGATCACAAACTTCTTCGGCACACCCGCATCGAACTCACCATACCCTTCCGGCGCCTGGTCGAGGTTGATCACCTGCACACCAACCACCTCAGCAATGTTGATACGGTCCCACATGATCGCCTGCATCAGTTGGCGGTTGTACTTCATGGTCGGGGTCTGACCGGTGTGGAAGCTGTGCGATTTCGCCCAACCCAGGCCAAAGCGGATGCTCAGGGCGCCGATCTTGGCAGCGGCATCGGAGGCGCCCGGGTCTTCAGTCACGTACAGGCCCGGGATGCCGATGCTGCCGGCAACGCGGGTAACCTGCATCAGTGAGTTCAGCACGGTGGCCGGGGCTTCATGCTTGGCACCCTCGTGGCCATGGCCGCGGGCCTCGAAGCCAACGGCGTCGACGGCGCAGTCCACTTCCGGCTCACCGAGAATGTCGATGATCTGCTCGTGCAGCGGGGTGTCCTTGGACAGGTCGACCACTTCGAAGCCCTGCGACTTGGCGTGCGCCAAGCGGGCCTGGTTGAGGTCACCGACGATCACGCAGGCAGCGCCCAGCAGGCGTGCCGAGGCAGCAGCGGCCAGGCCAACCGGGCCGGCGCCCGCGACGTAAACGGTGCTGCCTGGGCCTACGCCCGCCGTCACGGCGCCGTGGTAGCCAGTCGGCAGAATGTCGGATAGGCAGGTCAGGTCACGGATTTTTTCCATGGCCTTGTCGCGATCCGGCAGTTTCAGCAGGTTGAAGTCAGCGTACGGCACCAGCACGTACTCGGCCTGGCCACCGGTCCAGTCGCCCATGTCGACGTAGCCGTAGGCACCACCGGCGCGGGCCGGGTTGACGGTGAGGCAGACGCCGGTGTGCATTTCTTTGCAGGAGCGGCAGCGGCCGCAGGCGACGTTGAACGGTACCGACACCAGGTCGCCTTTTTTCAGGCGTTCGACATCACGCCCCAACTCGACGATTTCACCGGTGATTTCGTGGCCAAGAACCAGGCCGACCTGGGCAGTGGTGCGGCCGCGGACCATGTGCTGGTCGGAGCCGCAGATGTTGGTGGAGACCACCTTGAGAATGACGCCATGTTCGATCTTCTTGCCGCGCGGGTCCTGCATTTTCGGGTAGTCGATCTTCTGCACCTCGACCTTGCCGGCGCCGAGATACACCACTCCACGATTGCCAGACATGCTCTTACCTCGCTTGATTTTTATTTATGCAGCGTTGGTTGAAGCGCCGCCATCCATGGGCGGCATGTGTTACTGGGATGAGGGGAATTGTGGGCCTGATGCGGCGAGTTGCGCAGACTGAAAACGACAGGGGGATGCCTTTTTACGGCAGGGGATAATGTGTTGAGCCATTCGCGGGTAAACCCGCTCCCACAAGTACAGCGCCGCACTCGAAAGCGGCGATGCACCTGTAGGAGCTGGCTTGCCTGCGATGGGCTGCAAAGCAGCCCCAAAATAGTCAGAGCACCACAGTCCGATTGGCGTTAAGAAACACCCGCCGCTCAATGTGATACCCCACCGCGCGCGCCAGGGTCAGGCATTCGATATCCCGCCCCTTGGCAATCAGGTCTTCCGGGTAATGGCTGTGGTCCACCACCTCGACCCCCTGGGCAATGATCGGCCCTTCATCAAGGTCGTTGTTGATGTAGTGCGCGGTGGCGCCAACCATCTTCACGCCCTTGTTGTACGCCTGGTGATAAGGCTTGGCGCCTTTGAACCCCGGCAACAGCGAGTGGTGAATGTTGATCGCCCAGCCGTCCAGGCGCCGGCACAGCTCGGGCGACAGCACCTGCATGTAGCGGGCAAGGATGACCAGTTCCGCGCCAGTCTCCTCGATCACCTGCAGCACCTTGCGCTCTTGCCCCGCCTTATCGTTGGGGTCGAGTGCAAAGTGGTAGTAAGGAATCTTGTGCCAATGCGCCAGCGGTTCGAGGTCTGGGTGGTTGGACACCACTGCGACTACGTCCATGCCCAGTTGGCCAATACGCTGGCGATACAACAGGTCGTTCAGGCAGTGGTCGGCCTTGGACACCATGATCACCACCTTGGGGCGGTGATTAGGCGCGGTCAGCTCGAAGGCCATGCCGAACGCTTCACTACGTTCAGCGAGGCCGGCACGGAAGCCCGCCTCGTCAAAATCGTCCGGCTGGCGGAATTCGACGCGAATGAAGAAGCGCCCCGACTGCCGGTCATCGAAGGAGTGGTGCTCCGTGACGTAGCAGCGCTGCTCGTAGAGGAAACGCGTCACCACGTCGACGGTACCGAGCATGCTCGGGCAGTCGGCGGTGAGAATCCAGGTATCCGGTGCCCGACTCATGTGCGGCTCTCCTTAGGCTTCGATGCTCAGGCCGTATTCGGCCGAAGCGTCCTGCAGCCACAGCCACCAGTAATCGGCGAAGCTGCGGCGAATCACCAGTTCCCAGGTGTCTTCGGCGGTGCGGCGGATCACCAGTTGCGACTTGGCGAACACCGTACCGACGGCCTTGCCCACCGGGAAGTTGTTTGGGTGAACATCATAGCTGGTGGACTTCATCAGCACTTCGCGCACGTGCGGGCCGCGCAGTTCCAGCAGGCTCTGCCCGCCGCTGACGTTGACCACCTGGATGTGCAGGCCGTCGAGGGCCGCGCGCAGTTTTTGCTCGATGGCAAACTCCTGGCCGCCCGGGACGATCAGCAGCCACTCGTCGGGGCCCATCCACTGCAGCGACATGTCGCTGTTGGCGACCACGGTCAGGGCCACCGGCAGCTCCAGGCCCAGGGCCTTGTGCACGCCTGCGGCGAAGGCCGGGTCATGGCCGTCGCCACGCAGGGTCAGGTGGCCGAGGAATTTTTTCTCACGCAGGGTCACGCCTGCGTTCTTGCGGCCCTTGCCAACCAGGCTGGCCAGGTCGGCATGGTGCAGCGGCGACTGGGCCTTGGCGTCGGCGCCGGGGTTTTGCTGGAAGACGTTGATAGCGCTCATTTCTTACCTGCCTTGAATTCTGTTGTCCGTAAGACCGAAGGTCAGACGCAATGCCTGAATGCGAGTGGTGGTCTGTGGGAGCGGGCTTGTCCCGCGAAATGGGCGGCATGGCCACCATCGCATTCGCGGGGCAAGCCCGCTCCCACAGGGCTTGCATTTCAAGCGGAGCTATCCATGGGCCTTAAACGTTCTGCCGCTCACCCTTCGGATCGAAGAACACCGAAGACACGATTTCCGCCTCGATCACGCTGCCGTCAGCCTGCGGCGAGTACACCCGCTCGCCCATGCGCTTGAGGCCGCCTTTGACCACACCCATGGCGAACGAATACCCCAGGGAGTTGGCTGCGTAGCTGGAGGTGACGTGGCCAACCATGTCCATCGGGATCGGTTGCTTGGGGTCGAACACCAGTTGCGCGCCTTCTGGCAGCCACTGGGTCGGGTCCACCGGCTTGAGGCCGACCAGCTGCTTGCGGTTGTCGCGCAGGCAGTCTTCGCGGTTCATGCCGCGCAGGCCGATCCACGAGAACGGCTTGTTGCGGCCCACGCACCAGCTCATGTTCAGGTCGTCTGGGTTCATCGAGCCGTCAGTGTCCTGGCCGACGATGATGAAGCCCTTCTCGGCACGCAGCACGTGCATGGTCTCAGTGCCATACGGGGTCAGGTTGTATTGCTTGCCCGCCTCGATGATCTTTTCCAGCACGCCCATGGCGTAGTTGGCCTGCACGTTCACTTCGTACGACAGCTCACCGGTGAACGAGATGCGGAACACACGGGCCGGTACGCCGGCGACGGTGCCTTCCTTCCAGGTCATGAACGGGAAGGCGTCCTTGTCCAGGTCGATGTCGTCGGTCAGCGCGCTCAGCAGCTTGCGGCTGTTGGGGCCGGACAGGGTCATGGTCGCCCAGTGGTCGGTGACCGAGGTGAAGTACACCTTCATCTCTGGCCATTCGGTCTGGTGGTAAAGCTCCAGCCACTGCAGCACGCGTGCGGCGCCGCCGGTGGTGGTGGTCATGTAGAAGTGGTTGTCGCCAACGCAGGCGGTCACGCCGTCGTCGAAGACCATGCCGTCTTCTTTGCACATCAGGCCGTAGCGGGCCTTGCCCACGTCAAGCTTGGTCCAGGCGTTGCTGTAGATGCGGTTGAGGAACTCACGCGCGTCCGGGCCCTGGATGTCGATCTTGCCCAGGGTCGAGGCGTCGAGCAGGCCGACGCTGTCACGCACGGCCTTGCACTCGCGGGCCACGGCGGCGTGGATGTCTTCACCGGCTTTGGGGAAGTACCACGGGCGTTTCCACTGGCCGACGTCTTCGAACTCGGCGCCGTTCTTCACGTGCCAGCCATGCAGGGCGGTGAAGCGTACAGGTTCGAACAGGTGGCCACAGTGACGGCCCGCTACCGCACCGAAGGTGACCGGCGTGTAGTTGGGGCGGAACATGGTGGTGCCCATTTCCGGGATGGTGATGCCGATCGAACGGGCGGCGATGGCCAGGCCATTGATGTTGCCCAGCTTGCCCTGGTCGGTACCGAAGCCCAGCGCGGTGTAGCGCTTGACGTGTTCGACCGACTCGAAGCCTTCGCGGGTGGCCAGCTCGATACCGGCAGCGGTCACGTCGTTCTGTTGGTCGACGAACTGCTTCGGCCCTTTGCTGCCCTTGTCGTGCGGCACCTGGAACAGCGCCACGGTGGCCTCTTCCTTGCGTGCCACGGTTTTCGGCAAGGTGCCGGTGGTGGCCTTGAAGCCGGCTTCGGTGGCTGCGCGAACGCCGCCTTCAAAGCCGTCGGCAATCACATCGCCCAGGGCGTAGACGCCATGGATGCCGCCGACACAAACGCGTTTTTGCGGTGCATCGCCCGGCACGAAGCCGAGAATGTCATCGCGCCAGACCGGGCGACCGCCCAGGTGCGACGCCAGGTGGACGATCGGGCTGTAACCGCCGGAGCTGGCGATCAGGTCGCACTCGAGGGTTTCGCCTGGGCTGGTGACTTTGTGGGCCTGCACGTCGATGGCGGCCACGCGGGCGCCGGTCACGTGCTTGCTGCCTTTGGCCTCGACCACGGCGCTGGAAGTGAGGATGCGGATGCCTTTTGCACGCGCTTCTTCAACCAGCGAGCCGCGTGGGTTGTGGCGGGCGTCGGCGATGGCGACCACTTGCAGGCCAGCGTCGTGCCAGTCCAGCGCGGCGCGGTAGGCGTGGTCGTTGTTGGTCGACAGCACCAGCTTGCGACCCGGGGCCACACCGTAGCGGCGTACGTAGGTGGACACAGCGCCGGCCAGCATGTTGCCCGGCACGTCGTTGTTGCCGTACACCAGCGGGCGCTCGTGGGCGCCAGCGGCCAGCACCACACGGCCGGCACGCACACGGTGCACGCGGTGACGCACCTGGCCGATCGGGGCGCGGTCGCCGAGGTGGTCGGTGAGGCGCTCGTGGATGGTCAGGAAGTTGTGGTCGTGGTAGCCGTTGACCGTGGCGCGGGGCAGCAGGGTCACTTCAGGCAGGCTTTCCAGCTCTTTGACCACCGCATTGACCCAGTCAGCGGCAGGCTTGCCGTCGAGGGTTTCGCGGGTGTCGAGCAGGCTGCCGCCGAACTCTTCCTGTTCATCGGCGAGGATTACGCGGGCGCCACTGCGGGCAGCAGCCAAGGCGGCGGCCAGGCCAGCAGGGCCGGCACCGACGATCAGCACGTCGCAGTGCTGGTTCATGTAGTCGTAGCTGTCCGGGTCGTTCTGCAGCGGTGCACGGCCAAGACCGGCCGCTTTACGGATGTACTTCTCGTACGTCATCCAGAACGATTTCGGGTACATGAAGGTTTTGTAGTAGAAGCCCGGCGGCATCATGCTGCCGCCCACCTTGCCAAGGATGCCCATGACGTCGTTGTTGACGTTCGGCCAGCCGTTGGTGCTGGTGGCGACCAGGCCGGCGTACAGCGCCTGCTGGGTGGCACGCACGTTAGGGATCTGGGTGGCTTCGCTGGAGCCGATCTGCAGGATGGCGTTCGGCTCTTCGGTACCGGCGGCGATGATGCCGCGCGGGCGCGAGTACTTGAAACTGCGGCCGACGATGTCGACGCCGTTGGCCAGCAGCGCAGCGGCCAGGCTGTCACCGGCATAACCCTGGTAGGTCTTGCCGTTGAAGGTGAAGTTCAGGACCTTGCTGCGATCGATACGGCCGCCGCTGGCGAGGCGATAGGTCTGGCTCATACTTTTTCCCCTTGGCCTTTGACGGTCGACGGTGCGCTGTTTTGCTTGCCGTTGGCGGTCACCTGCGGCTTCTCGCCAATCTTGTAGGTTTCCAGAATCTCGTAGGTCACGGTGTCGCGGGTGACGTTGAAGTACTGACGGCAGCCGGCAACGTGGTCCCACAGTTCGTGGTGAATACCGCGCGGGTTATCGCGGAAGAACATGTAGGTGCCCCACTCCTCGTCGGAGCAGGCGGCAGGGTCCAGCGGGCGGGCGATGTGCGCCTGGCCAGAGGCGTGGAACTCTTCTTCGGAGCGCAGCTCGCCGCAGTGGGGACAGAAAATATGCAACATGACGGTGTCTCCGGTTAGTGGGCGACGGCGGCGGCGCCGTGTTCGTCGATCAGTGCGCCGTTGTAGAAACGGTCCATGGAGAACGGCGCGGCCAGTGGGTGCATCTCGCCTTTGGCCAGGCTGGCAGCGAAGACGTTGCCCGAACCCGGGGTCGCCTTGAAGCCACCGGTACCCCAACCGCAGTTGAAGAACATGTTCTTGACCGGGGTCTTGGAGATGATCGGGCAGGCGTCCGGCGAGGTGTCGACGATGCCGCCCCATTGGCGGTTCATGCGCACGCGCGAGAGGTTGGGGAACATCTCGACGATCGCTTGCAGGGTGTGCTCGATCACCGGGTACGAACCGCGCTGGCCGTAGCCGACCCAACCGTCGATACCGGCGCCGATCACCAGGTCGCCCTTGTCGGACTGGCTGATGTAGCCGTGCACGGCGTTAGACATGATCACGCTGTCGATGATCGGCTTGATCGGTTCGGACACCAGGGCTTGCAGCGGGTGCGATTCCAGCGGCAGGCGGAAGCCGGCCAGTTTGGCCATGTGCCCGGAGTTACCGGCAGTGACCACGCCGACGCGCTTGGCGCCGATGAAGCCTTTGTTGGTTTCGACACCGATGACCGCGCCGTTTTCCTTGCGGAAACCGATCACTTCGGTCTGCTGGATCAGGTCCACGCCCAGGGCGTCGGCGGCACGGGCGTAACCCCAGGCCACGGCGTCGTGACGGGCAACACCACCACGGCGCTGAACGGTCGCGCCGAGGATCGGGTAACGGGTGTTCTTCGAGCAGTCCAGGTACGGGATTTCGGCTGCGACCTGGGCGGTGTTCAGCAGTTCGCCATCGACGCCGTTGAGGCGGTTGGCGCTGACGCGGCGCTCGGAGTCACGAATGTCCTGCAAGGTGTGGCACAGGTTGTAGACACCGCGCTGGGAAAACATCACGTTGTAGTTGATGTCCTGGGACAGGCCCTCCCACAGCTTCATGGCGTGCTCGTACAACTGCGCCGATTCGTCCCACAGGTAGTTGGAACGCACGATGGTGGTGTTACGGGCGGTGTTGCCGCCGCCCAGGTAACCCTTCTCGATCACTGCGACGTTGGTGATGCCGTGTTCCTTGGCCAGGTAGTAGGCCGTGGCCAGGCCATGGCCGCCACCGCCAACGATGACCACGTCGTAGACCTTTTTAGGGGTCGGCGTGCGCCACATGCGCTGCCAGTTTTCGTGGTGGCTGAGGGAGTGTTTGAAGAGGCCGAAGCCCGAGTAGCGTTGCATGGTCGTTTACTCCACTCAGCGGTAAACAGGGAAGTCTGCGCACAGCGCCGCGACGTTCTTCGCCACATCGGCTTCGACGTCAGCGTCACCGAGGTTGTCGAGGATGTCGCAGATCCAGCCGGCCAGGGCCACACACTGAGCGACCTTGAAGCCGCGGGTGGTGACGGCCGGGGTGCCGATGCGCAGGCCCGAGGTGACGAACGGCGACTGCGGGTCGTTCGGCACGGCGTTCTTGTTGACGGTGATGTGCGCGCGGCCCAGGGCGGCGTCGGCATCTTTACCGGTGAGGCCCTGGCGGATCAGGCTGACCAGGAACAGGTGGTTGTCAGTGCCGCCGGAAACCACGTCGTAGCCGCGGTCGATGAACACTTGGGCCATGGCCTGGGCGTTTTCGATCACTTGTTGCTGGTAAGCCTTGAAGCCTGGCTCCAGCGCTTCCTTGAAGCACACGGCCTTGGCGGCGATGACGTGCATCAGCGGGCCGCCCTGGGCGCCGGGGAACACGGCAGCGTTGAGCTTCTTCTCGATTTCTTCGTTGGACTTGGCCAGGATCAGGCCGCCACGTGGGCCGCGCAGGGTCTTGTGGGTGGTGGTGGTGACCACGTCGGCGAACGGGATCGGGTTCGGGTACAGGCCTGCGGCAACCAAGCCGGCAACGTGGGCCATGTCGACGAACAGCAGCGCACCGACCTTGTCGGCGATGGCGCGGAAGCGTGGGAAGTCGAGGGTCTTGGAGTAGGCCGAGAAGCCGGCGACGATCATTTTCGGCTTGTGCTCGACCGCCAGGCGCTCGACTTCGTCGTAATCGATCAGGCCGGTCTTGGTGTCGATGCCGTATTGAACCGCGTTGTACAGCTTGCCCGAGGACGACACTTTGGCGCCGTGGGTCAGGTGGCCGCCGTGGGCCAGGCTCATGCCCAGGATGGTGTCACCGGCCTGCAGCAGGGCCAGGTACACCGCGCCGTTGGCGGAAGAGCCGGAGTGCGGCTGGACGTTGGCGTAGTCAGCACCGAACAGCTGCTTGGCGCGCTCGATGGCCAGTGCCTCGACCTTGTCCACGTGCTCGCAGCCACCGTAGTAGCGCTTGCCTGGGTAGCCTTCGGCGTATTTGTTGGTCAGGCCGCTGCCTTGGGCCTGCATGACGCGCTGGCTGGTGTAGTTCTCCGAGGCGATCAGCTCGATGTGATCTTCCTGGCGCTGTTCTTCGGCATTCATCGCCGCCAGCAGTGCGTCGTCGTAACCCTGGATCTGGTCTTGCTTGCTGAACATCTTGTTGTCTCCCGGCAGCGATCGTTTCTTGTCTGTAGAGCACTGTGGCCCTTTGTGGCGATGGTATGACTGGCCGGGGTGGGTCAGATGCCTGCGCACGCCTTGCAATGGCGCGTTTACGACATTCGCTTTTGTGTTGTGCATGCCGGCCTCTTCGCGGGGCAAGCCCGCTCCCACAATGGCCGCGTGCGCAGGGCCATTGGGGGAGCGGGCTTGCCCCGCGAAGAGGCCCGTTCAGACAACCCTGAAATCAGCTTATGTCTGGGTTGTATAGGCAACTGCTGAATCGATGGTTTAGAGTGCTGTTCTGCGTCGTTCACAGGACCGTGTCATGACAGATAAGAGCCAACAATTCGCCAGCGACAACTATTCCGGCATCTGCCCCGAAGCCTGGGCCGCCATGGCCAAGGCCAACATGGGCCACGAACGCGCCTATGGCGACGACCAGTGGACCGAGCGTGCCTCGGAATACTTCCGCAAGCTGTTCGAAACTGACTGCGAGGTGTTCTTCGCCTTCAACGGCACTGCAGCCAACTCCCTGGCCCTGGCCTCGCTGTGCCAGAGCTACCACAGCGTGATCTGCTCCGAGACCGCCCACGTCGAAACCGACGAATGCGGCGCGCCGGAGTTTTTCTCCAACGGTTCCAAGCTGCTCACCGCGCCCAGCGTCAACGGCAAGCTGACGCCTGAGTCGATCCGAGAAGTGGCGTTGAAGCGCCAGGACATCCACTACCCCAAGCCACGTGTGGTAACACTCACCCAGGCCACCGAAGTGGGCACCGTGTACCGCCCCGACGAGCTCAAGGCGATCAGCGTCACCTGCAAGGAACTGGGCCTTAACCTGCACATGGACGGCGCGCGCTTCACCAATGCCTGCGCGTTCCTCGGTTGCAGCCCGGCGGAGCTGACCTGGAAGGCCGGCGTCGATGTACTGTGTTTTGGCGGTACCAAGAACGGCATGGCGGTGGGCGAGGCGATCCTGTTCTTCAATCGCCAGCTGGCCGAAGACTTCGACTACCGCTGCAAGCAGGCCGGGCAGTTGGCGTCGAAGATGCGCTTCTTGTCTGCGCCCTGGGTCGGGCTGTTGGAAGATGGCGCCTGGCTGCGCCACGGCACGCACGCCAACCACTGCGCGCAGCTGTTGGCGTCGCTGGTGAGCGACCTGCCGGGGGTGGAGCTGATGTTCCCGGTGGAGGCCAACGGGGTGTTTCTGCAGATGCCAGAGCACGCGATTGAAGCGCTGCGGGGCAAGGGCTGGCGGTTCTATACCTTTATTGGCAGTGGCGGGGCCCGGTTCATGTGCTCCTGGGATACTGAAGAAGATCGGGTGCGTGAGCTGGCGGCGGATATCCGCGCGATCATCACTGCCTGATAGATCGCATTCGCGGGGCAAGCCCGCTCCCACAGGTCCTGCACAGTTTCAGCATCTGTGAGGACCCTGTGGGAGCGGGCTTGCCCCGCGAATGCGATGGCAGCAGCTCCAACAATCTAAAGCTTGAACCCACCCATCTGCCGCGCCAAATCATCAGCCAACCCACGCAACGCCTGGCACTCCGCCCGGCACCCCTGCACCTCCGCCGCCGTCTCCCTGGCCAGGTCGGAAATCCCCTGTACCGTCCGGTTGATCTCCTCCGTCACCGCTGACTGCTCTTCAGTCGCTGTCGCCACCTGATGGTTCATGTCGCTGATGTGCTCGACCTTGTCGGTAATCGCCCCCAGCGAGGCACCGGTACGTTGGCTCGATTCAACGCCGCTGCCCGTTGCCTGCTGCCCTGCCTGCATCGACGTCACCGCCGAGCCTGCGCCCTGCTTCAAGCGCTGGATCATCTGCTGCACTTCATCGGTAGACAGCTGCGTACGCCGCGCCAGGGTACGCACCTCATCGGCGACTACGGCAAAACCACGCCCCATCTCCCCTGCCCGCGCAGCTTCGATGGCCGCATTGAGCGCCAAGAGGTTGGTTTGTTCGGAAATACTACGGATCACCGCCAATACTTCATCGATCGAGGCGACTTCGTCGGCCAACTGTGCGACCGCATCCGCCGCCTTGCCGATGTCGCCGGACATGCCTTCAATACCCTGGATCGAGCGCCGCACCACGTCACGCGCCTGCAAGGCTTCGTCGCGCGCCGATTGTGACGCTTCAGCGGCATTGCCGGCATTGCGGGCGATGTCCTGCACGGTCAGGCCCATCTCATGCACGGCGGTGGCGACCATTTCGGTCATTTCCTGTTGGCGACCGGAGCGCTCGGCCGTGTTGTCCACCACCTGCGTCACCTGTTCGACGGCCAGGTGCAAGCGTTCAGTCGTGCGCAGCACCTCGCCGATCAACCCCCGTTGGCTGTCGAGGAAGCGGTTGAAGCCACGGGCCAGATCCCCCAGTTCGTCCTGGCGCGAATCATCCAGGCGGTGGCTGAGGTCTCCCGCGCCGCTGCCGATCTGCACCAGTGCGGCCGTGACGCGGCGGATCGGCCGTACCAAGCCGCGCGCCAGCAACACTACCAGCAGCAACGACAACAGCGCCACGCCGCCACCGATCAAGGTGGTCAGCCAGACCGCCTGATGCATCTGCGCGTAGATCTCGGCCTCAGGCACTTCGGCGACCAAGGTCCAGTTCAGGTCGCGCAGTGGCAAGCCTAACGCCAGGTAGCTTTCGCCATCCCGCTGGAAGCGGCTGGTACGCAGGCCCTGGTCGCCACTCATTACTGCTTTCGCGGCCTGTGCGTCTAGCTGGTCGACAAGCTGGCGCTTGCCGCTGAAGGCGCTGTCCGGGTGCACCTGGATCAGCCCATCGTTGCGTACCAAAAATACTTTGCCGTGCTCGCCAAAGCTGAAATCGTGGATCAGCTTCGACAACTCGGTCATGCGCAGGCCCATACCCGCCACGCCGACCAGCTTGCCGTCTTTTTCCACGCGATAGTCGATGAACAGCGCCAACTCGCCTGTGGCACCGTCGATGTCGATATTGATCAGGCGCTCGGCGCCGCTGTCGATATAGCCGTAGAACCACGTGTCCTTCGGATTGGCCCGGCTCAGTGTGCGGTCCAGCCCCTTCTCGTTGTAGTAGTGGCCGGTTTCGGTGGAGGCGAACAGGGTGGTAAAGGCTTTGTTGCGCTGCTTGGCAGCCTCAAGGTATTCGATAAAGCGTGAGGTTTGAGCGGGGTCCTCGCCCTCGGCAAGCCAATCACGCAGCAGGGTATTGCCGGCTATGTCGGCGGCCGCCACCAGCGGCTGGCCGAGCATGCGCTCGATATCGTTGCGGATTGCCTCGACACTGGCTGGCAGCGCTGTGTCGACCAGGTAGCGTTCGGTCAGGCGGTTGAGCGCCACCGTGAAGATGATCACCACCACCAGGATGCTCGCCAGCAGGGCTGCGCCCATGCTTGCGATCAATTGCCACTGGATACTCTGCCGCCAGATACGCATGCCCGTACTCCCCGCCAATTATTGTTTTGGGGGAAGTGTATACACTTGAGTATCCAGTTATTCCAGTGATCTGGGACATTGTAGGAGCAGCCTTGTGCTGCGAAGAGGCCGGTGACAGCAGCGGAAATCCCTGCGTTTTCACCGGCCTCTTCGCAGCACAAGGCTGCTCCTACAAGGGATCGCGGAGTGCTTTATTGTTCGGCGATAGTCCGAACGATCGCGTCCACCGTGGCGTCGATCTGCGCCTGGGTACGCGCCAGCGTCTGCTGATGCTCTTTTTGCAGCTCAACCTGCTTGGAACACAGGTTCAGGGCCGCCAGCACCAGCAGCTTGTCACCGATCAGGGTCGGGTACGAACGCTTGGTCTCGGCCAGGGCGGTGTTCAGCATCCGCACCGCCTGCGCCAGGGTTTCTTCCTGGCCTTCGGGCGCCTTGATCGAATAGTCGCTGCCGAGGATCGACACGACATTGACCGGCTGCGCTTGCAGACTCATGCGTTGACGACACCCGCATTGGCGCGGTCAACCAGCGCCTGGATGCGCGCGGCGGTGGCGCCGTTCTTCTCTTCCTGCTCCATCAGCGACAGCTGCAGGGTCTCGTTTTCTTCCTTGGCCTGGGCCAGTTGCTGACCGAGGGTAGTGTTCTGCTCGGTGAGTTGAGCGTTTTTCTGCATCAGGTCGCTGACCAGTTGCTCGATTTGATTCAGGGAGGCTTCCAGCATGGGGTCTATCTCAGGTTGTTGCAAAGGCCGCACACGATAAAGAAAAGCGTGAGTCCTCGCCATTAAATATCGGATTCTTAAGGTTTCTAACCCGCAGATTGACAGGGTAAGCGCCCGCTTGTTCCGACCTGGATCAACCGCCGGTCAGGAAAAGGTTAGCGCGCTCACAATTTTCACCGGTCTCGCTCAAGACTGACCAGTCACGACCGATAGCCAGGCAAGTCATATTTCGTCGCCATCCCCTGCGACCTCTTCCCCTTGCCTGGATTACGCCCCTCATGTCCCTACGCAACATGAATATCGCCCCGCGCGCGCTGCTCGGCTTCGCGCTGATCGGCCTGTTGATGCTCGGCCTCGGCATCTTCTCGCTGATGCAGATGGGCAACATCCGCCAGGCCGGCGTTGCCATCGAAAGCATCAGCGTGCCCAGCATCAAGACGCTGGACGAACTTACTGCGCTGAACCTGCGCATGCGCACCCTTTCCTATCGCCTGCTGCTCAACCGCGACCCAGAGACGCAGCGCGACACCCTCAACCTGCTGGACCAACGCAACACCCAGATCGACCAGGCGCGCCGTGCCTACGAGCCCATGATCAGCGCACGCGACGAGCAAGCGGCTTACGATCAATACAGCCAACTGCTCAATCAGTACCGCCAGCTGGAGGCGCGCATGCGCAGCCTGAGCCAGGCAGGCCGCACCGACGAATTGCGCGACCTGCTCAACCGCGACCTGCTGGCCAACTCCGAGCAGATCAACAAGGTCATGGACACCTTGGTGCGCATCAACACCGACCAGACCCGCGCCACCAATGAAACGGCTGCCAGCCAGTACGCCTCTGCCTTCGCCCTGGTGATTGGCCTGTTGATCGCAGCCACGGTGCTGACCCTGCTGTGCGCCTTCCTGCTGACCCGCAGTATCGTCAAACCGATTGAAGAGGCGCTCAAATGCGCCGAGCAGGTGGCCGACGGCGACCTCACCCACGTCATCCGTGCCGAAGGCACCGACGAAGCCGCACGCCTGCTACGCGCCATGGCCCGCATGCAGGAGAAACTGCGCGACACCCTGCAATTGATTGCCGGCTCGGCGACCCAACTGGCATCGGCCGCGGAAGAGCTCAACAGCGTCACTGACGAAAGCGCCCGTGGCTTGCAGCAGCAGAACAACGAAATCGAGCAGGCCGCCACCGCGGTCACCGAGATGACCAGCGCCGTGGAAGAAGTGGCGCGCAATGCGGTCAGCACCTCGGAGGCCTCTGGTGAAGCCAGCCGTTCGGCCGGCGACGGGCGCGACCTGGTACTGGAGACCGTCGGCGCCATCGAGCGCATGAGCGGTGATGTGCAGGCCACTGCCACGCTGATCACTCACCTGGCCGAACAGTCGCGTGACATCGGCAAGGTGCTGGATGTGATTCGCGGCCTGGCCGACCAGACCAACCTGCTGGCGCTCAATGCCGCGATCGAAGCGGCCCGTGCCGGTGAGGCAGGCCGCGGCTTTGCCGTGGTGGCGGATGAAGTGCGGGCATTGGCCCATCGTACCCAGCAGTCGACCAGCGAAATCGAGCGGATGATCGGCAGTATCCAGGGCGGGACCGAAGAGGCGGTGGAGTCGATGCGCACCAGCACCGAACGTGCCGCGTCGACCTTGAATATCGCCCGGGGTGCGGGCATGGCGCTGGATACCATTGCGGGTGCGGTGGCGCAGATCAACGAGCGTAACCTAGTGATTGCCAGCGCGGCGGAAGAGCAGGCCCAGGTGGCCCGCGAGGTGGACCGCAACCTGGTGAATATCAATGACCTGTCGGTGCAGAGCGCGACCGGGGCGCATCAGACCAGCGCGGCGAGTGCCGAGTTGTCGCGGTTGGCGGTGGATTTGAATGGGCTGGTAGCGCGCTTCCGTACCTGACCTGCGGCCCCTTTCGCGGGGCAAGCCCGCTCCCACAGGTTATGCGCAAGCCTGAAGTACTCGGTGAACCTGTGGGAGCGGGCTTGTGCCGCGAATGGGCCGCAAAGCGGCCCCAAAATCTGCAGATCAGTAATCGATCCGCACATCCCCTTTCGGCACACTGCAGCACGACAGGATGTACCCCTCGGCCTCGTCTTCCTCGGTAATGCCGCCGTTGTGTTCCATCTCCACCTCGCCACCCAGCTTGAGCACCTTGCATGTCCCGCAAATGCCCATGCCGCAAGCCTTGGGGATCATCAGCCCAACTTTCGCCGCCGCCGCATGCACGGTCTCGCCCGGGGCGATGCGGATGCTCTTCTCACTGCCAATGAACTCCACCAGGTTGAGGTCCGAAATATCCACTTCCGGCGCATCGGCGGCCTGCTCGGCATGCTCCACGGCATCGGCCTTGGCTTCTGCGGGCGTCGCGCCGAACGATTCTTCGTGGTAGTTCTTCATGTCGAAGCCGACAGCTTCCAGCATGCGTTTGACCGCGGTCATGTACGGCGTCGGGCCGCAACAGAACACCGTGCGTTCCATGTAGTCGGGCGCGATCAGTTCCATCAGGCGCTGGTTCAGGTACCCGCGGTAACCCGCCCACGGCTCGCCCAGCCCGTGCTTCTCGCAAATGATGTGCAGGCTGAAGTTGGGGATGCGCGAGGCCATCTGCTCCAGCTCGCGGTGGAAGATGATGTCTTTCGGCGAACGGGCGCTGTGCACGAACACCATGTCGACATTGGCGTTAGTGTCGTAGAACCAACGCGCCATCGACATCACCGGGGTAATACCGACACCGCCCGAGAGGTACAGCACCTTGCCCGAGGGGAAGTCGATGGCGTTGAACAACCCCACCGGCCCGTGCACGGGCAGTTCGGCGCCTTCGTGCATGGTGTCGTGCAGATAGTTGGAGACATGCCCGCCCGGCACACGCTTGACGGTGATCGAGAAGCTGTAAGGCACCGACGGCGAACTGGAGATGGTGTAGGAGCGCATCACCGGCTTGCCTTCGATCTCAAGCTCCAGGGTGACGAACTGCCCTGGCTTGAAGAAGAACATGATCGGTTGGTCGGCCATGAAGCAGAAGGTGCGCACGTCCCAGGTCTCCTGAATGACCTTGACGCAGCGCACGATGTGGCGGCCGTTGGCCCAGGTCTGGGTGGTGACCGGATTGAGGAAGGTATCGGACATGTTCATCTCCAGCAGCCGACTATTGGCCTTTTTATGGCGTCGATAATGCGCAAGCTGAAGGCGACGTACATTCCTGCCTGCGACATCGGCGTACTTATCGCGACCAGCCCCATGCTACAAGGGCTGTGGCGTCGTTATTCAAATCGGCCATGTCGCCCATGGATACGGTTCACGACGCCTTCGGACGCACACTCCACGGCAAAAGAACCTGCTGTTTTTTTAACGACAGCCTTGCGGCACCACAACAATGATTAGCCACCTTTTGCCGGCCGCACACGGCCCCGAGGACCACACGATGGACGTCACCGCAACCCTGAGCCTGGGCGATCCACTGGAAGCAGCACGCAAGGCCACCGCCGAGATGCTGCAAACCCGCGAGCGCACCTACTCGCTGCCCCAGCCTTTCTACACCGACGAGCGTCTGTTCCAGATCGACATGCAGGAGATCTTCCACAAAGAGTGGCTGATCGCCGGCATGACTTGCGAGATTCCGGCCAAAGGCAACTTCATCACCCTGCAGATCGGCAAGAACCCGATCATCGTCATCCGTGGCGCCGAAGGTAAGGTGCATGCCTTCCACAACGTCTGCCGCCACCGCGGCTCGCGCCTGTGCACCAGCGACAAGGGCAAGGTGGCCAAGCTGGTCTGCCATTACCACCAGTGGACCTACGAGCTGGACGGCCGCCTACTGTTCGCCGGCACCGAAATGGGCGCCGACTTCGACATGAAGGAATACGGCCTCAAGCCTGTAAACGTGAAGGTCGCGGGGGGTTACATCTTCATCAGCCTGGCGGAAAACCCGCCAGCCATCGACGAGTTCCTGGCCACTTTGGACCATTACATGGAACCGTACGACATGGAGAACACCAAGATCGCGGTGCAGACCCAGTTGCTAGAGAAGGCCAACTGGAAGCTGGTACTGGAAAACAACCGCGAGTGCTACCACTGCAGCGGCTCGCACCCCGAGCTGCTGAAGACCCTGCTTGAATGGGACGACACCAACGACCCGCGTGCCAGCCAGGAATTCAAGGACCACGTGGCCGCCTCTGCCGCTGCCTGGGACGCCGAGAAAATCCCGTACCTGCACAAGAGCCACGGCCTGCGTAACCGCATCGTGCGCATGCCGCTGCTCAAGGGCACCGTGTCGATGACCATGGACGGCAAGCAGGCCTGCCAGAAGCTGATGGGCCGCATCAAGAACCCGGACCTCGGCTCGATGCGCATCCTGCACCTGCCGCACTCGTGGAACCACTGCATGGGCGATCACATGATCGTCTTCACCGTGTGGCCGATCAGCGCCCAGGAGACCTTGGTGACCACCAAGTGGCTGGTGCACAAGGATGCGGTTGAAGGCGTCGACTACGACCCTGCGCAGATGCGCAAGGTGTGGGATGCCACCAACGACCAGGACCGCCGTCTGGCGGAAGAGAACCAGCGCGGGATCAACTCCACGGCGTACCAGCCAGGGCCGTACTCGAAGACTTATGAGTTTGGTGTGGTGAACTTCATCGACTGGTACAGCCAGCGGGTGCTGGAGAACCTGGGGGCGGAGCCGGCGCCGTATTTGAAGGAAGTGCAGGCGCAGTAAACAATAGTGAACCAGGCAGGCAGAAAATTGGCTGCCTGGTTATGACCTTCATGCACGATTAACCGTGCCCACCGGGTTTCCACGGATCTTCTGCACAACGTTACTGACAATCGTCTGCACCGGGCCAATTCCTGTCTGGATCCGCATAAGGTCCACGACCACGCCGGGTATCTGGCCTGGTGATTTCCACAGATAGGGCACCACGACATCCGAGCTCAGCTTGATGTTTACAAAACGCTCCGTGATACCAAGGCCCGTAGCCACACCTCCCGCCATTGCACTTTCTGTCACGGACGGAATAGTCGGAGCCCCCTGCTCCTTCCAGGCAAAGGCAGACGCTGCAATTTTCGCAATCCCCTTTTGGGTTTTGGCAAGGACCTGAACTTGTTGCTTAAATGAAGGCGTCGAGCCCAGTTGGCGCGACTGAACGATCAGTTTGAGCGTCGCCATTAATCCATCCACGACGTTAAGTGCACCTTCTGCCAAGACAGCAAAATAAACAGAGTTGGGAAAGGAGAATGCGCCATTGCGATCGACCCGGTTGATCGGATCGTTTAAGCAATAGGCATAGGTATTTATCCCGCCCCTGCCAAACGGGCTGAGCGTATCGGCGCTGTTGAAGCGCATGAGCGCTGGGTTGTAGGCCCGTCGACCGTTACCGAGAAGGTAATGCCCAGCCAATGCGTCGCGGTATTCCCCGCAAAATGCCAGGTGGGAGCCAGACACCACCCCACACACAGCACCATAGGTGGTATAGCTACGTGAGCGGGTATGGCGCATCACAGCCAAGTCGTCTGCAAATGCTGAGGGGGACTCACCTCCCCAGATCTGACCTCCGAGACTATTTCATGCATCTGAATGCTCATATGGCCCGAGTCCATATCGATTCTGAGCCCCCTGACAGTATTGGAAATAGCAGGTATTGACGACGCTGGGCTAGGCGGGGGAGGCAGAGTTTGTTTTTGCTCACGCTTTATACTGAAAACACTGCGGAAATTGTCTCTAATGGACCCCCAAGCTTCTCCCAACCCATTTCCCAACCTTTGCCCGATCGTTATTAACGCTTTAAAGATCGCCGTTGTATTGCCAGCGGACACCAAGCCCAACGCCACGGGCTGCAAACTAGGCGAGCCGGTGAACAACATACCCACGCCTGTCGTCACCAATGCTGTTTCGACCGCCAGTTGCCGCAGCCCCCACACACTCGCGTTGTTTGGGGCACGAGTCATCCAGGCAGCCACATTGGCGCCGGCATAGGCCGCAATGGTCGTAGCTCTGGAAACTTCAATTGAAGTCAGTACCGCCAGGAACCTGCCGCTAGGGTCGATGTGGTTCACAGGGTCCGCTGCACAATAGGCATATGCATTCAACCCGCCCCTGCCAAAGGGGCTCAGGCGATCTGGGCTCAAGTAACGCATCTGGCCAGGGCCATACAGCCTATGTCCGTTGCCAAGGTGATAGCACCCTGTCAATGGATCATGACGCTGTCCCGCAAAGGCCGTGAGAGGGCCTGCCCCCAGTGGCGCGTATCCGTATGGGGTGAAGGCTCTTTCTATCGAGCTTGAGCTGCGCCCCGCCAACACTGAACGCTGCCTATCCGTCATCAGCAAAAGATTATTCATCGATAGTCTGAGCTCGTTTCGATGGAATAACGAGACGATAGTACCGGTGAGCACATTAGGAAACTGGCAGAAATGACAGTCGCCTTGGTCGAATTTTGAACAAAACTCTACAGTCCAGGCCCTACAAGGGCTACGACCATTCACGAACACCTTGCCCACAGGTGGATGAACAGAATTCGTTAACAACTCCTCCTGTTGTCTGTTCAAGGCTGTGAATAAACGCTTGAAAGGCCCAATTGGTAACGGTTTGCGCAATACGGAGAAGACTTGATCATTATTTGAACGGTATCGCCAAGCCCGCTATGTACGTGTGCTACAGACGACGGCCAACATCTTATCCACAGAGCCGCCAACAGCGATTGTGGGGAACTTCGCGCATCAGCCCCGCATTCAAATAGCCCAATGCCAGCTTTTATTTGATCATTATTCGATCATGCCCTTGAATCCCGCATCCCTCTTGGCCTGCAGAGAAGCACGAACACTTTATCCACACCTTGGCGAACAGATTCCGGGGGTAAGATCCCACCGGACCTGTCATTTCTGCCAGTTTCCACATAACCCCCTTTGTGTTTGATTGAAGCCACATGTTGGGCTTAGCCAGAGGTCACTTATGCACAGGCGCCTGAACGGCACTGTGAAGTGGTTCCACAAGGTGAAGGGAGTGGGAGTGATCATGGCTGAGGACGGCAGCGGGGACTATTTCGTGGCACGTTGTGCAATTCTGATGGTGGGCAGGGTGCGGCTGCTGGAGGGGAGCGGGTCACCTTCGAACCGGTGATCGAAGGGTTGGCCTTCTGGGCCTTCAATGTGGCTGGCGAGCTGCCTTGACGGCCCAGCAAACCGGCCCTGTAGGAGCAGCCTTGTGCTGCGAAGAGGCCCGTGACAGCAGTGAAGATCCACTGTGCATTTACCGGCCTCTTCGCAGCACAAGGCTGCTCCTACAAAGAGCGCGCATGATGCAAGGCATGTGAAGGGCCTGCAAACTCAGCGCAGGACCCCTTCCTCCACCAATAGCTTGAGGATTGCCTCGGCGCCTTCTTGCGGCGATACATCCTTGAGCACCTTGCCCCCACCGCCACTGGCCTTGGCTGTAGCCGCTTTCATCCGGTCGGCGCCGCTCTTGGCCTTGATCACCTTCAGTCGCTTGGGCCGTGGGCGGGCCGGTTGCAGCTCTGCCTCGGCCAGCAGGTCGTCTTCGACAATCGCCACGTTACGCGCTGCCAGCACCCCCCGCCGCGCCGGCCCGAACGCGCTCTGGCGTGGCTTGGGCGCAGCGTTATCCACAGTCGCCAACAACGGCAGGCGCACCTTCAGGCGACGCCGCTGCCCGCGTGGCAGTGCCTGCAGCACCTGGGCGGTGCCATTTTCAATCGACTCCACTTCCGCCAGGCCAACGATCAACGGCCAGCCCAGCTTCTCGGCCAGCAGGAACGGCAACATGCCCGAACCTTCGCCCGTTTCGGCCTGAGTCCCGGTCAGCACCAGCTGGGCGCCAGCGTCGCGCAGGTAGTCGCCAAGCACGCCCAACACATCCGCCCCGGCTGGCTGTTCCAGTACGTCCAGGTGCTCCAGCCCCATGCCCAGATAGGCCCGCAGCGCCTCTTCCCGCGGGTCACCGGCATGCACCACCTGCAAGTTATCCCCAGCCAGTTGCAACCCCAGCTCCACGGCGCGGGCATCTTGCTCGGCGCGGCGCGCGCGGCCAGAACTTGGGTGAGCACCGATGGAAACCAGGCTGATGACTTTCGTACTCATGCTCGTGCCCTTATGCCGCGTCGCGCTGGCCGCCGCTGCGGAAGTTGTCCACAGCCTCGATCAGCGCCTTGAGAATCGCCGAACTGTCGCCAATCACCGACAGGTCAGCCCGTTTGATCATGTCGCAGCCAGGGTCCATGTTGATCGCCACCACCTTGTCGCAGGCACCGATGCCCTGCAGGTGCTGGATCGCGCCAGAGATACCCACAGCCACGTACACCCGTGCCGTGACCCAGGTACCGGTAGCACCGACCTGGCGGTTGCGCGGCATGAAGCCGTCGTCCACTGCCACCCGAGAGGCGCCTTCGGTGGCGCCGAGGGCCGCAGTTGCCTTGTGGTACAGGTCCCAGTCCTTGACGCCGTTACCGCCCGAAACGATGAACTCGGACTCGGCCATGGCAATGGTGGCCGGGTCCACGGCCACCGAGCCGAGGTCTTCGATACGCGACAGGCTGCGTGCGACGCTTGTGGACAACTCTACCGGCAGCGCTTCATGACGGGTTTCGCTGACCGGCTCCGCACATTCCGCCGCAGCCAGGATCAACCGTGGCACGGCGCGTTGCAGGTCCTGTTGACCCGCGCCGGCGCGGCCGATGCATTGGCCGTCCTTGACCTGCCAAACCCGCGTCGCGGGCCGTTCGCCCAAGGCGGCACCGAAGCGCCGCCCCAGCTCGCCGCCGCCGGTGCGGCTGTCGGGCAGCAGCCAGTGGCGCGGCGTGAACTGGTTATCCACAGCCCGCAACCCCTGCACAAGTTGCTCCGGAGCATAACCCTCGAACGCTTCGCCTTCGATAACCAGCAGGCGGTCGACGCCGGCTGTGGAAAAGTTGCTTTCCTTGTGTTCGCCAAAGACCACGGCCAACACTGCGCCGTCGTTGCCGGCCAGGCTATGGGCCAGGCCCAGCAGGTCGCGGTCGTGGCTGCTCAGGCGGCCACCGACCATGTCCGGCACCACGGCAATGTAGAACGCCGGCGCCGGCACTTGGTGCAGCGGCAACTGGACGGCCGCCGCCGCTGTGCGTCGCCCGCCGACACCCGTGCCCTGCTGGGCACCGCTGCGGTCGATACGCTTGAGCCCGGCCGGGCCGATGAAGCCTGCGGCGATGGCATGGGGGTTCTTGCGGATCAGGCCGTTGGGCCCCATCCAGCTGGTTTGTTGCGTCTGCATGGCCGCGTGCAGCGGGTGCAGACGGTTACGGGCGATCCACTCGGCGCGTGGGTCGCGGCGGATGATGTCGCTCATCAGTGCACCTCCGCAGGTTCACGTTTAACCGTTGGCGACTTTGGGGCCGCAGGGGTTTCCTCTTCGATCAGCACATCGGCTACCAACTCGGCGAGGTCCTTGATCTGTGGGCGCGGTTCGACAACGCCCTCGAGCATCGCGGTGCACTGTGGGCAGCCCACTGCAACCAGCTCCGCCTGGGTCTCGCGAATGTCGTCCATGCGCATGTCGGGGATACGTTGCTTGCCCGGGATGTCGGTGATCGGCGCACCGCCGCCACCGCCACAGCAACGGGAACGGAAGCCCGAGCGTTCCATCTCGCGCACTTCGATACCCAACGCCTTGAGCACTTCACGGGGCGCTTCGTATTCACCGTTGTAACGGCCCAGGTAGCAAGGGTCGTGGTAAGTGACGCTGCCGCCCTTGTGCTGGCCGAGGTTCAACTTCTTGGCCGCGATCAGTTCGGCGATGTAGGTGCTGTGATGCTGCACCTGGTAATCCCCACCCAGCGCGCCGTACTCGTTTTTCAGCACATGGAAACTGTGCGGGTCGCAGGTGACGATGCGCTGGAACGTGTATTTGGCCAGGGTCTGGATATTGCGTTTGGCCAATTGCTGGAAGGTTGCTTCATCACCCAGGCGACGGGCCACGTCACCGCTGTCGCGTTCCTCCAGGCCAAGCACGGCAAAGTCCACACCCGAGGCCTTGAGCACTTTGACGAACGAGCGCAGGGTGCGCTGGTTGCGCATGTCGAAGGCGCCGTCGCCGACCCAGAACAGCACTTCGGTGGTTTTCACTTCCGACAGCAGTTTCAGGTTGAGGTCGGCCGCCCAGTTCATCCGCCCGCCTGGGGCGAAGCCGCCTGGGTTGTCGGTGGCGATCAGGTTTTCCAGTACTTCCGCGCCTTTGTTCGGGGTCGCGCCCTTCTCCAGGGTGAGGTGGCGGCGCATGTCGACGATGGCATCGACGTGCTCGATCATCATCGGGCATTCCTCGACGCAGGCACGGCAGGTGGTGCACGACCACAGCGTTTCGGCGTCGACCAGGCCGTTGACGATCGGCTGGTGCGGGTGGCCGCCATGTTCGCCGATCGGCTTGCCCGGGTACGGGCTGCCAGCAAACTTGGCGTCGGTGCCACCGGCCAGGCCGATGACCATGTCTTGAATCAGTTTTTTCGGGTTCAGCGGCTGGCCGGCGGCATAGGCCGGGCACATGGCTTCACATTTACCGCACTGCACGCAGGCATCGAACCCGAGCAGCTGATTCCAGGTGAAGTCCACCGGTTTTTCCACGCCCAGCGGCGCATTCGGGTCTTCTAGGTCCAGCGGCTTGAGGCCGGTGGAGCGGCCGCCACCGAAACGTTCGGCACGGCGGTGCCAGGCCAGGTGCAAGGCACCGGCGAAGGCGTGTTTCATCGGGCCGCCCCAGGTCATGCCGAAGAACAGCTCCGACACGCCCCACAGCACACCCAGGCCAAGCACACCGACCATCACCCAGCCACCGGTGTTGGCGGGCAGAATGCCGGCGACCGGCAAGGTGGCGATGAAGAAGCTTGCAGCAAACACCAGCAGGCTTTTCGGCAGGCGCATCCACGGGCCCTTGGACAGGCGCGCAGGTGGGTTAAGGCGGCGTTTGAAGACAAAGACTGCACCGGTGAACATGATCACCGTGGCGACCAGCAGCGCGTAGCCCAGGATCTTGCTCTGCAGGCCGAAGCCGTGCACCAGGATCGCCAAGGCCGCCGACAGCACAAAGCCGCCCGCCGTGGCGACGTGGGTCTTGGACATGTACTTGTCGCGTTCGACCACGTGGTGCAGGTCGACCAGGTAGCGTCGCGGCATGGCCAGCAGGCCGCCGATCAAATTGACCTTGGACGCTCGGCCACGCCGCCACATGCGCACCCGGCGCAGGGCGCCGAGCACCGCCAGGCCAAGGGCAGCGAACAGCAGAATGGGTATAAGGGTGTTCAACATGGGAGGCTCCCACAGAGGCCGCGCTCAGTGGCGGCGACTGTTAACGATCAGAAATCCTTGCACAGGCGCAAGGCGTCGTAGATCGCCGCATGCACATTGCGCTGGGCCACGCAGTCACCGATGCGGTACAGCAGGTAGCCCTCGCCCGGCTGGCTGAGGATCGGCTGCGGCTTGATGGCAAACAGCGCCTCCACATCGATCTGGCCCTTGTTGCGCGAGCCATCCTTCAGCGCGTAGTACAGCTCCTCGTCAGGGCGCACGCCGTTCTCGATCACCACCTGATCGACCTCGCGTTCTTCCTTGGCACCGGTGTATTCGTTCTCCAGCACCGCCACCAGCTTGTCGCCTTCGCGGTAGACCTTTTCCAGCATCATGTCGCCGGTCATGATCACTTCTTTGGGGTACATGCTGCGGTAGTAGGTCGGGAAGGTCGTGCCGCCCATGGCCACGCCCGGCTTGATGTCGTCGGTGACGATTTCGACCTGGCTGCCCTTGTCGGCAATGTAGTCCGCCGTCGACATGCCGGTGAACTCGCAGATGGTGTCGTACACCAGCACGTTCTTGCCCGGCGCAACCTTGCCATCGAGCACGTCCCAGCTGCTGACCACCAGCCCTTCGGCCGCGCCCCAGTGCTCGTTCTGCTCGACGAACGGATGGCCGCCCACCGCCAGCACGATGACGTCTGGGCGCAGGTCCTGGATCGCGTCCACGCTGGCAGCGGTGCCCAGGCGCAGGTCGACTTTCAGGCGTGCCAGTTCCAGTTGGTACCAGCGGGTGATACCGGCGATCTGGTCGCGCTGCGGTGCCTTGGCGGCGATGGTGATCTGCCCGCCGATCTGGTCTTTCTTCTCGAACAGGGTCACGTCGTGGCCGCGCTCGGCCGCCACGCGGGCGGCTTCCATGCCGGCAGGGCCGGCGCCAACCACCACCACCTTGCGTTTGACGCCGGTGGTCTTCTCGATGATGTGCGGCACGCCCATGTATTCACGGGAGGTCGCGGCGTTCTGGATGCACAGTACATCCAGGCCTTGGTACTGGCGGTCGATGCAGTAGTTGGCACCGACGCACTGTTTGATCTGGTCGATCTGCCCCATCTTGATCTTGGCGATCAGGTGCGGGTCAGCCATGTGCGCGCGGGTCATGCCGACCATGTCGACATAGCCGCCTTCGAGGATGCGCGTAGCCTGGTTGGGGTCTTTGATGTTCTGCGCGTGCAGCACCGGGACCTTGACCACTTCCTTGATGCCGGCCGCCAGGTGCAGGAACGGCTCCGGCGGGTAGCTCATGTTCGGGATAACGTTGGCCAGGGTGTTGTGGGTGTCGCAACCCGAGCCGACCACGCCGATGAAGTCGAGCATGCCGGTCGCGTCGTAATAGGCGGCGATCTGCTTCATGTCCTCGTGGCTCAGGCCATCGGGGTGGAATTCGTCGCCGCAGATACGCATGCCCACGCAGAAGTCGTCACCGACCTCGGCGCGCACCGCCTTGAGCACTTCCATGCCGAACTTCATGCGGCCTTCGAACGTACCGCCCCATTCGTCGGTACGCTTGTTGACCCGCGGGCTCCAGAACTGGTCGATCATGTGCTGGTGCACGGCCGACAGTTCGACGCCGTCCAGGCCGCCTTCTTTGGCACGACGCGCAGCCTGCGCGTAGTTGCCGATCACCCGCCAGATCTCTTCCACCTCGATGGTCTTGCAGGTGGCGCGGTGCACGGGTTCACGGATACCCGACGGCGACATCAGGGTTGGCCAGTTGAAGCCGTCCCAGCGCGAGCGGCGGCCCATGTGGGTAATCTGGATCATGATCTTGGCGCCATGCTTGTGCATGGCGTCGGCCAGGTTCTGAAAGTGCGGGATGATGCGGTCGGTCGACAGGTTGACCGACGCCCACCATTCCTGCGGGCTGTCGATGGCGACGACGGACGAGCCGCCGCAGATCGCCAGGCCGATGCCGCCCTTGGCCTTCTCTTCGTAATACTTCACATAGCGGTCGGTCGTCATGCCGCCGTCAGTGGCGTAGACCTCGGCGTGCGCGGTGCTGAGCACGCGGTTGCGGATGGTCAGTTTGCCGATCTGGATCGGCTGGAACATTGCTTCGAATGCCATGACGCTATCTCCGGCTTACAACGGCTTTGTAACGAACAGGCCATCTTCGTGGCCTTCTTCCGACCCGCCATAGACCTGCTCGGCCACGGTGCGGATCTTGCTGCCACGGGCAGCGAGAATCTGGTCCATTGCGCCGGCGAACCAGCCGGTGAACATGTAGTCGACCTTGCGGCCAACCTTGCCGTACACGTAGACGAAGGCGGAGTGCTTGAGCTTGACGCTGCAGGTGCCTTTGTCCAGGTCGATGTCCTGGATCTCGAACAGGCCCCAGCCACGCTGGGACAGGCGCTTCATGTAATGCTCGAACACCGCCACGCCTTCCAGGCCATGGCACTCGGCTTCTTTTTCACACCAGTGCCAGGCCGACTTGTAGCCCGCCTTGTAGAGGATCTCGGCATAGGCATCGGCGCCCAGCACTTCCTCGATACCGATGTGGTTGTTAACGAAGAAATGGCGTGGCACGTACAGCATCGGCAAGGCGTCGCTGGTCCAGACACCGGTCTCACTGTCGACTTCGATTGGCAATTGCGGGGCGATCTTGGCCATGGAAACTCAACTCCATAAAATTTTTTATTGGGATGCCCCGGCGTTGCTGGCAGGGGCTTTCAGGCTTGGAGAGCGGCTTACTCGCCCCAGACATCCTTGAGGACGTTTACCCAGTTCTCGCCCATGATCTTGCGCACCACACGCTCGGAGTGGCCGCGTTTGAGCAAGGTCTCGGTGAGGTTGGGGAACTCACCAACGGTGCGAATGCCCAGCGGGTTGATGATCTTGCCGAAGTTGGTCAGGCGACGGGCGTAGCCCTTGTCGTGGGTCAGGTATTCGAAGAAGTCCTGGCCGTGGCCCTGGGTGAAGTCGGTGCCGATGCCGATGGCGTCTTCACCGACGATGTTCATGGTGTATTCGATGGCTTCGGCGTAGTCGTCGATGGTCGAATCGATGCCCTTGGCCAGGAACGGCGCAAACATGGTCACGCCAACGAAGCCGCCGTGGTCGGCGATGAATTTCAGCTCTTCGTCCGACTTGTTGCGCGGGTGCTCCTTGAGCCCCGACGGCAGGCAGTGGGAGTAGCAGACCGGCTTCTTCGATTCGAGGATGACTTCTTCAGAAGTCTTGGAGCCCACGTGCGACAGGTCGCACATGATGCCGACGCGGTTCATCTCGGCGACGATCTCGCGGCCGAAGCCCGACAGGCCGCCGTCACGCTCGTAGCAGCCGGTGCCGACCAGGTTCTGGGTGTTGTAGCACATCTGCACGATGCCCACGCCCAGCTGCTTGAACACGTCCACGTAGGCGATCTGGTCTTCGAACGCGTGGGCGTTCTGGAAGCCGAAGAGGATGCCGGTCTTGCCCAGTTCTTTCGCCTTGCGGATGTCGGCGGTGGTGCGCACCGGCATGACCAGGTCGCTGTTGTCGCGGATCAGCTTCTGGCTGGAGGCGATCTGGTCGACCGTGGCCTTGAACCCTTCCCAGACCGACACCGTGCAGTTGGCCGCAGTCAGGCCGCCTTTGCGCATGTCTTCGAACAGCTCGCGGTTCCATTTGGCAATGATCAAACCGTCGATGACGATGCTGTCGGCGTGTAATTCGGCTGGGCTCATCAGGCTGTCCCCTTTTATTGAGTTGGGTCACGCCGAACGTTGTGCCGGCGCTTTGGGGCCAGCATATGCCTGTGCCCCGAGGCGCCCCGATGCAAAAACGACAGGGGGTTTGCCGAAAGCGTCAATGCGCGACAACAGGCCCTCTGCGACGCTATCTGGCGATGAGAGGCAGTCTCGATAACGACATTTTGCTCGCTTTCATGAACATTTCGTCAGGGAGCTACCGCGTTGCCTTCGGCTGAGCGAGAATCCCTGCGATTCGTCAGCCTGTTGAGGAGATAAAGGATGAAATCAATGGCATGCCTGGTACTGCTGGCCGTCGTGTCGGGCGCCCAGGCCGGCGAGGAAGAAAGCACCCCGTGCGACAACGTCGAGACCGACCAACAGACGTACGCGTGCGCGGCCTTCAACAAGCAGACGGCCGAGCGGGAGCTGAAGTCGGCTTACGATGACTTGATCCAGCGCATTCGCGACCAGTATGCCGACGAAGCCGACCAGGCCAATGCCTTGGTGGGGCGCATGGAGGCGGCGGAAAAACTCTGGGCCCAGCTGCGCGATGCCGATTGCAAGGTCGAGACTTTTGCCGAGAAGCCTGGGAGCAAGGCGTTCGAGGCGGCGTGGGGCACCTGTGTGGCGCAGCGCAGTGATGACCGATCGGAGTACCTGCAGTCTATCGGGCAGCAGTAACGAGTATCGGTTCTGTGGGAGCGGCCTTTCGCGACGCAAGGCCGCTCCCACATGAACCTCAAACCGCCCGGGCTAATCTGTCCTCCCGCGGGCACCGCTGATACCGCGCCCGGTAACAGCGGGTAAAGTACGACGCCGACTCAAACCCACACGCTACCCCCACCTCCAGCACACTCATGTCGGTCTGGCGCAACAACTGCCGCGCCTTGTCCAACCGCAGCCGCAGGTAAAACCCGCTGGGCGTGTCGTCCAGGTGTAGCCGAAACAGCCGCTCCAGCTGCCGCCGCGTTACCTGCACCGCATCCGCCAGCACTTGAGTATTCAAAGGCTGTTCGGTATTGCGCTCCATCTCGCCAATCACTTTCACCAGCTTCTTGTTGCTGATGCCATAGCGGCTGGCGATCTGCATGCGCTGGTGGTCTTGTCGCGGGCGGATACGCCCGAGCACGAACTGCTCCGACACCTGCACCGCCAACTCACTGCCGTGGGCTTGCGCAATCAGGTCGAGCATCAGGTCGATCGAGGCGGTGCCGCCCGCGCAGGTGATGCGCCGCCGGTCGATTTCGAACAACTCTTGGGTCGCCTGCAAACCTGGGTAGTTTTCCTTGAACGCTTCAAGCGCCTCCCAGTGCACGGTCGCGCGGTGGCCGTCGAGCAAGCCCGCCTCGGCCAGCACCACCGCCCCGGTATCGATGCCACCCAATATCACCCCGTCATGATCGAGACGGCGCAGCGCCTGCTGCAGCGGCGGCCCATAACAAGCCAAAGGCTCGAAGCCGGCGACGATCAGCAAAATGCCCCCCGCCACGCCCGCGCCCAATGCCGCATCGGCGTTCACCGACATCCCATTGCTGGCCTGCACCGCGCCGCCATCCAGGCTCAGCACCTGCCAGCGATACGACGGGCCCTTGAAGCGGTTGGCCACACGCAGCGGCTCCAGGGCACTGATAAAGCCCATGGCCGAGAAGCCGGGTAACAACAGGAAATGAATGATCTGCGGCATTGCTGTGCTCCACAGTGAAGGTGGTCGCCTGGGTGCAAGTGTTGGTCGCCAGGGTGCGATTTTCCACCCCGACAGCAGCGTAGCGTGTTCACACGGTCCAGAGAGACCGATCCCCATAACAATATGCACTGCCGATGGAGAGCCACCATGCACAGCTTGATCCGCCGCAGCCTGTTGACCCTTGCCGTGAGCAGCATCGTCTCTACCCCGCTTCTAGCCGCCGAGCCCGCCGCCTGCCAGAACGTGCGCCTGGGCGTGGTCAACTGGACCGACGTCATCGCCACCAGCGCCATGGCCCAGGTACTGCTCGACGGCCTGGGTTACCAGACCAAGCAGACCAGCGCTTCGCAGCAGATCATCTTTGCCGGCATCCGCGACAAACGTCTGGACATGTTCCTGGGTTACTGGAACCCGATCATGACCCAGACCATCACCCCGTTCATCGACGCCAAGCAGGTCAAGGTGCTCGACAAACCGAGCCTGGAAGACGCCCGGGCGACCCTGGCAGTGCCAAAGTACCTGGCCGACAAGGGGTTGAAGACCTTCGCCGACATTCATAAGTTCGAAAAGGAACTGGGTGGGAAAATCTACGGCATCGAGCCCGGCTCGGGGGCCAATACCCAGATCAAGGCGATGATCGCCAAGAACCAGTTCGGCCTGGGCAAGTTCCAGCTGGTCGAGTCCAGCGAGGCCGGCATGCTCGCCGCGGTCGACCGTGCCGTGCGGCGCAAGGAGGCGGTGGTGTTCTTCGGCTGGGCGCCGCACCCCATGAACGTGAACATCGACATGGCCTACCTGGGCGACAGCCAGGACGCGCTCGGCCCTGACGAAGGCCGCGCCACGGTGTGGACAGTCACCGCGCCGGACTACGCCGAACGCTGCCCCAACGCTCACCGCCTGCTGGCCAACCTGAATTTCAGCGCCGAGGACGAGAGCCGCATGATGCAGCCGCTGCTCGACCACAAGGACGCGCTGGCGTCGGCCCGCCAGTGGCTCAAGGACCACCCCGAGGACAAGGCCCGCTGGCTTGAAGGGGTGACCACCTTCGATGGCAAGCCCGCTGCGGACAACCTCAAGCTTACCGCCAACTGATCCGGCCCTTTCGCGGGTAAACCCGCTCCCACAGGTACAGCGCATGCCAGGGACATCACGATCCCCTGTGGGAGCGGGTTTACCCGCGAAAAGGCAAGCACAGACACCACAAGGAACTGCTATGAACCACGACGTCATCATCACCTGCGCCCTCACCGGTGCCGGCGACACCGCCTCCAAAAGCCACCTGGTCCCAGTCACCCCCCAGCAGATCGCCGAAGCCGCCGTCGAAGCCGCCAAAGCCGGCGCCACCGTGGTCCACTGCCACGTCCGCGACCCGCAAACCGGCCGCTTCAGCCGCGACGTGAACCTGTATCGCGAAGTCATGGAACGCATCCGCGAAGCCGACGTGGACATCATCGTCAACCTCACCGCCGGCATGGGCGGCGACCTGGAAATCGGCCCAGGCGAAACGCCCCTGGAATTTGGCCCAGGCACCGACCTGATCGGCCCGCTGGAGCGCTTGGCCCACGTCGAAGCGCTGCTGCCGGAAATCTGCACCCTCGACTGCGGCACCCTCAACTTCGGCGACGGCAATTCGATCTACGTCTCCACCCCGGCCCAACTGCGCGCCGGTGCCAAGCGCATCACCGAGCTGGGCGTGAAAGCCGAGCTGGAAATCTTCGACACCGGCCACCTGTGGTTCGCCAAGCAGATGATCAAGGAAGGCCTGCTCGACGACCCGCTGTTCCAGCTGTGCCTGGGCATCCCATGGGGCGCGCCGGCCGACACCACCACCATGAAGGCCATGGTCGACAACCTGCCCGCCAACGTCACCTGGGCCGGCTTCGGCATCGGCCGCATGCAGATGCCCATGGCCGCGCAGGCCGTGCTGCTGGGCGGCAACGTGCGCGTCGGCCTGGAAGACAACCTGTACCTGGACCGTGGCGTGCTGGCCAGCAACGGCCAACTGGTCGAGCGCGCGGTGGAGATCATCTCCCGCCTCGGCGCCCGCGTGCTGACCCCGGCCGAGGGCCGGGAAAAAATGAAACTCAAACGCCGCTGATCCCTCAGGAGACCGCTATGCCTTTCATCACCGAGATCAAGACCTTCGCCGCCCTGGGTAGTGGCGTGATCGGCAGCGGCTGGGTCGCTCGCGCCCTCGCCCACGGCCTGGATGTCGTCGCCTGGGACCCAGCCCCCGGCGCCGAGCAGGCCCTGCGCAAGCGCATCGCCAACGCCTGGCCGGCGCTGGAAAAACAAGGCCTGGCGCCAGGCGCTTCGCCGCAACGTTTGACCTTCGTCAGCACCATCGAAGCCTGCGTGCGTGACGCCGACTTCATCCAGGAAAGCGCACCAGAGCGCCTGGACCTCAAGCTCGACCTGCACGCGAAGATCAGCGCAGCGGCCAAGCCTGATGCGATCATCGGCTCCAGCACCTCGGGCCTGTTGCCCAGTGAATTCTACGAGTCGTCCACCCACCCCGAACGTTGCGTAGTCGGCCACCCCTTCAACCCGGTCTACCTGCTGCCGCTGGTCGAAATCGTCGGCGGCAAGCGCACCTCGCCAGAGGCCATCGACGCGGCAAAAACCATCTACACCGCGCTCGGCATGCGCCCGCTGCATGTGCGCAAGGAAGTCCCCGGCTTCATTGCCGACCGCCTGCTCGAAGCGCTGTGGCGCGAGGCGCTGCACTTGGTCAACGACGGCGTGGCGACCACCGGCGAGATCGACGATGCAATCCGCTTTGGTGCCGGCCTGCGCTGGTCGTTCATGGGCACCTTCCTCACCTATACCCTCGCCGGTGGCGATGCTGGCATGCGCCACTTCATGTCGCAATTCGGCCCGGCGCTTAAACTGCCCTGGACCTACTTGCCAGCCCCCGAGTTGACCGACAAGCTGATCGACGATGTTGTGGACGGCACCTCGGACCAACTGGGCGAACGCAGTATTGCGGCGCTGGAGCGCTACCGTGATGACACCCTGCTGGCAGTGCTGGACGCGGTGAAAACCAGCAAGGCCAAGCACGGCATGGCCTTTGGCGATTGAGGAGACTGCGATGCCCGCACTGATCACCTACCGCACCCCGGTCCAGGAGGACTGGGTGGATTACAACGGGCACCTGCGCGATGCCTATTACCTGCTGATTTTCAGCTATGCCACCGATGCATTGATGGAGCGTATCGGCCTGGATGCCGACAGCCGCGGGCTAAGTGGGCATTCGTTGTTCACGCTCGAAGCGCACATCAACTACCTGCATGAAGTGAAGCTGGGTACCGAAGTGTGGGTGCAGACGCAGATCATCGGGTTTGATCACAAGCGCCTGCATGTTTATCACAGCTTGCACAGCGAAAATGTTGAGGGGCCTTTGGCAGCCAGTGAACAGATGTTATTGCACGTCTGCTTGAAAGCGTCGAAGGCATCTCCATTCGGTGATGTGACCACCGAGTGCATACAACGCCTAACGAAGCTCCAATACGGCACTCCACCACCCGCCTACGTCGGCCGCATCATTGGCCTGTTGCCACGGTAATGCAGGTGGGGCGAAGTCCAAACCAGGTACCGCAGCCCCACCTGTTCCCTAATATACATTTTAGGCGGTCAGGGTATAGTTTCCCATCGAGCATCATCTCTGTCATAACAATAGCTAAATTTAGGGCTGGCGCTTCTTCCATTACCTTCCATGCAGTTGGAGATACCCAAGGCTGAAAACTTAATCACCCCCCCGCAAAACTAAAGTTTGAACGCAGACCTGAGCATGCACCCATGCCTGCCGCCTCACCATTTGCCGTCCATTGAAGGCATGATAAAGCATCGCCTAGCTGGACGCGAAGGGTCGTCAGCGCATTGTTGTTCCAGTACCAAAAATCACCTTCACTGATATTTCCGCAATCCGCAAAAGTCAGTGCACCGCTTGATGTGACCGTCAAGCAGGCTGGAAGCCCTAATTTGGCGCGTTCGACACTCCTGATTCTCTTACCCGTAAAGGGAGGGTAGAAATTCTCGACCGTTTCTCTGCGTTCATTCATCGCTCTAGCAACATCATGGTTCGCTACCGTACCCAGTGCTTGCCCTTGATAACTCAAGCGGGGATTGGAGAAAAACATTTGCTTAGGGCAGACCGGGCTGCACTCTGGAGCCATCTGCGTGCGGAACCTGAGGGAGCCCGACGCAGGTTTATACTGATATCCATGCGTGTAGGTATTACTTGCACCGTCCCAGACATGGGACATACCAAAGTTATGACCAATCTCGTGCGACAATGAAGGAATGCAATTTATTGCCGAAAACGCTAAATGTTTTTCTGGGCCCGGTTTACCGCCACCACAATACTCGTAATTGTCCACTAACATCGAGACGAGATCAGCGCGCACACGATCCCGCACAACTTTCACCTCCGGCATGCGGTACGTCAGATCATTGAGAAGCGTGACAAAATCTCTGCCGGTCTCATCGTGATTAGCGTCCATAAAACCGGCTAATTCATACGTTATAGCGACCTGGCTATTTTTTGTGATCTGATTGGCATTCTGCAAGCCAAGGGTCAGCGCGGCGCGGTAGTTTGGATTCTTAGCGCGGGACTGATTGGTAGTGACAAACAGCAACCTGATCGTACTGTGTGCTGATTTCGGCGGTAGGTGGGTCTTGACTGTAGGTAGTTCATTTGCATGCCCCTGTGGATCCTGAATGTCTTCAGGCGGCAACTTCGAACTGTCAATTTTTATTAACGCATGCTGTCTGCCTCCGAGATATTCCAGTTGATAGCGCTCGCCATCTACGATCAAGTTACCGACCAACTGGGTGCCGTGGCGCACGATCGACAGGTAATAGCGAGGGTCGAAATCGATCTCAGCAGGTGAAGGGTGATTCAGCTTCCACGCTGAACGTCTATAACCCACCCAGCCTTCGTAACCTCCGGCCATTGAGTTAAAGTCGCGCACGTTGAATTGGGCTGTTTTACCATCGGGCAATGTCACTGCCAAATGTTGAGTGCTGTTGTTGATCAGCTCCGCATTGGCGTCAACCAGCGTAATTTCCTCGTTAGCTGGGTTGTCCAATAGAGTCGCCAGATACCCCGTGGCTGTTTTCTGCAGCGTACTGCGATCGGGGGTGGGTTCAAGCGTGAACAGTTGCGTAACCGCGCTTGAGGTGTGGCTGTCTGGCAGCGTCGATGACGAGCAGGCCGCTAGTAACGCGCACCCTGCTAGGACGAGCCATGCCCTATAGGTGAATATTTTCATGATTCCGCTCCTCTGGAAGTCCATCGCCCCTAGCAGAGCAGGTAACACGCAGACTCGTCACCTGGCAGAAATGTCAGGTAACCGCATACGAAACAGCGAAAGACAGGCAACAAATGCCCCCGGAACGCCGTGAGCATCCGGGACCAAGAGCAAGCAACAGGCGTTGGCCCAAGCGCTGTGCCACCTGCCCTATGCCGGGCGTACTATCGGGCTCGGTATCCGTAGCCAATGAACAGCAACCCCGAGGGCTCACGCCGCCGGGGTCATCTGCTCGGTCAAGGCAACGGTGTTACTCCACCCCTTTCGAAATCCGATAGGCATTATTGTTCATGTAGCCGCTTCTGGCAGCCGTCAGGCCTTTCGGTAAGCTCAGATCGCTAATGTCAAAATTTGAAATGCCGAAGTCACCCTGATACTCGCCGCTGTAACAGTGCTTTCGGGTGGCGTCTGCGTTAATGAAGCAGACCTTGCTGCCATCGAAACCCAGCACTTGGGCAGACCGGGCCCTGCCAACATTGGAAGGGCACTGGCCTTCAGTGTTCAGGGTAACCGCTTTACCCTCGCCCACTCTAGGTGTGGCTGTCTGGCAGCGTCGATGACGAGCAGGCCGCTAGCAACGCGCACCCTGCTAGGACGAGCCATGCCCTATGGGCGAATATTTTCATGATTCCGCTCCTCTGGAAGTCCATCGCCTCTAGCAGAGCAGGTAACACGCAGGCTCGTAACCTGGCAGAAATGTCAGGTAGCAGCATGGATAACAGCGAAGTATGAGCAAAAAACAACCCCGGAAAGCCGTGAGCATCCGGGGCCAAGAGCGAGCAACATCCACTGTGCACGAGCGAGGGTGACCAAACCCTCCGTTGCGGTAGATGGCTTGAGTGTGCGCACTTCAGGGGCGGGTGATTTAGCCGTAAACGACCTGTTCTTAGCCAAAGCAGCCATTGCGACATTCTGCCCTTGCGGGCATGTCGCGGTGGACACAGAATCGGTCGTAAATCACAGCAGCACTCGCTTAGCGATAAAAGGGACAACAGCCATGATGCATGCGGATTTGATTGACCAGGACGACCTCGCCGGCCACCTGCGCGCGCGCGGTTTCGACATCCCCGCCGGGGCCAGCGCCGAGCAGGCCTGCGAGGCGGTAGTGCGTGGGCTGACCGAGCCCAATGCAAAGGCGCTGAAGGGCATGGTCGAGCAGATGTATACCGGCAGCGCGACGATACTGCCGGCCGTGCGCCAGGCGATCGACAAACAGCTTTTGCCGGCGCTGGCGCAGTTCAGCAAGCGCACCTGACTGATTAATCCTGCACCGGCCTCTTCGCGGGTAAACCCGCTCCCACAGGTTCAGCAGAGCCTTCAAAGGCTGTGAGCCCCCTGTGGGAGCGGGTTCACCCGCGAAGAGGCCGGTGCAAGTTCACACAGGCTCTAGCTCCAGCGTTTTCCCAAACACTCCCGCCAGCCCTTCCTGGTGAGTCACCGCCACCACGGTGCACCCCGGCAACTCTCGCTTGAGCATCCCCAGCAAACGCTGCGCACTGCCGATATCCAGCTGACTGGTCGCCTCATCCAGGTACAACGTATCCGGCCGGTACAACAGCGCCCGCGCCAGGCTCACCCGCTGCTGCTCGCCGCCAGAAAGCACCCGTTCCCACTCCACCTGCCTGTCCAGTTGCCCAATCAACCCGCCCAGCCCCACCTTGCCCAGCACATCGACCAACTGCACATCGTCTATCGACCGCACCTGTGGATAAGCCAGCAAGCCACGCAAGCTCATCTGCGGCAGATACGGCTGCTGCGGCAACAACAGGCTGCGCCCCGGCGGCAATTGCCAATCACCCGTGCAATGGGGCCACAGCCCCTGCAAGGTGCGCAGCAAGGTCGACTTGCCCAGCCCGCTGTGCCCGGCCAGCCGCACCCATTGCCCCTGGCCGACGCGCAGCTTGAGGCCGCGGAGCAAATGACTGCCGTCGGGCCGGCATACCGTCAGCCCTTGCAAGCACAGGCAATTACCCTGCGGCGCCTTGATCACCTGCTGGCGGCTGGCGGCGATGGCCTGCTCGAACTGGTCGAGCCGCTCCAACGCCGCGCTCCAGCGCACCAGCTTGTGGTACAGCTTGATGAACCAGCTGAGCGAGTCGTGCACGGCATTGAACGCGCTGCGAATCTGCATCAGGCCACCCAAGGTGATGGTCTTGGCCATGAACGCGGGCAGCGCCGCGAATACCGGCACGATCAGGCTGAAGCGCTGGTAGGCGACCGTGAACAGGCTCAGGTCACGCTCACGGCCCATGAGTTGCCGCCAGTTCTCGGCAATCGCCTGGAAGCGCTGCGCCAAGTGCTGGCGCTCGACCGCCTCGCCTCGGTACAGGGCAATTTGCTCGGCGTGGTCGCGCTTGCGCAGCAGGCCTGCGCGAAAGTCTGCCTCCCGTTGCTCACGCGCATAGTTGAGCGCGTGCAAGGGTTTGCCGATTAGGTGGGTCAGGACACTGCCGATCAAGGTGTAGGCCAGCACGATCCACAGCAGGTAGCCATGCACGGTGAAGGGTTCGCCGAACAGGTGGAAGGTCTGCACCCCGGACAGGTTCCACAGGATCACCACGAACGCGCCGACCTGGGCCAGGTTGACCACCAGCGAGGCCACCAGCTCGATGCTCAGGTCCACCATCAGGTCGACGTCTTGGGCGATGCGCTGGTCCGGGTTGTCGGGTTCGCCGCTGAGCCCCAGGCGGTAGAACGCCTGGTCGTTCAGCCAGGCATCGATCAAACGCCCGGTCATCGCTTGGCGCCAGCGCAGTACCAGCCCTTTGCGCAGGTAGTCGAGGGCGACAAAAATCAGCACGTAGAGCCCAAGATAGAGCGCGTACTCACCGGCCAGCGCATACAGCCCTGCGGTGTCGAAAGACGCCAGCGTGTCGTAGAAGGTTTTACTCCAGCTGTTGATCAACACGTTGATCTGCACGATCAACAGGCCAAGCCCGATGATCGTCGCCAGCATCAGCCAGGCAAGCCACTGCTGGCGGGCTTGCCAGAATGGCCGGCTCAGGCGGTAGAACCTGCGCAGGGTATTCACAACGCCTGCTCCAACGCGGCAGCCGATGGCAGCAGGCGCAGTTGCACCTGGTTGGCAACGGGGAACAACTGCCGTGCCAGTTGCTGCATGGCCGGCACGGTCAGTGCTTCGGGCAGCCTGGCCTGTTCGCTCAGGTAGCGAGGGTCCTGCCAGTGGCGCTCGCTGAGGATCAAACGCTTGAACTGGGTTTGCGGGTCTTCGCGGCGTTTGGCCTCCTGGCGCACCAGTTCGCGACGCTCGGCCAACAGCCACTGCTCATCTACCTTCAGCCCGGCCAGGGTCTGCTGCGCCAGTGCCCATAACTCATCCACACGCGCCGGGTCGCAGGTAAAACTCAGGGTGCTTTCGATGCGCTGCGAATCGGGGTCGAGCTGGGCATCGAAGCTCAGGCGATAAACCCCCGAGGCCTCGCCGCGCAGTCGCTGTTTGAGCTGCTGGTTGGCCAGCTCACGCAGCAGTGCGACGCGCATGGCGACCTGCGGTTGCCAGGCCTGCGGCTGGTAGCTGCTGGCCTGCAGCACGGCGCGTGGCTCAAGCGCGATCGCCAGGTCGCTGCGGCGCTGACCGGGTTGCTGCAACGCGGCTTGCGGGTTTGGCGAGACGCCGCGCGGCAGGTTGGCCAGGTAGCCGCGCACCAGCGGTTCGAGCTGTTCTGCGGGCACATCGGCCATCAGGTAGTAAGTCACCGGCGCACGGGCAAGGCGCTGCCAGTCCGCCTGCAACTGCTTGCGATCGAGCTGTTGCAGCGCAGCCTGGCCAGGGGTCTCCCAATGATCGGCCCCGTACTTGAGTACGCGCTGCTCGCGCTCCTGGCGCGCACGCACATCCTCGGGACGACTGCGCAAGCGCTGTAGCAGATCGCTGCGCGCCTCGTCGAACAACGTGGCGTCGATGCTCGCCTGTTGGCTCAGGCGGTAGCTCTGCAGCAAGGCCGGAAGCTGCTCGGGGCGGGCGCTGAGGTTCAACTGCAGGCGCTGTGGCTGATGCTCAAGGCTGACGGTGGCACCTTGCGCCTGGCGCCACGCCTGCGCACCGTCCGGCCCGCTGCGCACGGCCAGTTGCGCAGCCATCTGCAAGCGCCAGGCAGGCGCATCGGCGAGGCGGTAGCCGGCGGACGAGTCCGCTTGTAACAACCAATTGCCCTCTGGGCCGTTACGGCGCAGCCATACCAGCCGGTCGCCGTTACCCAAGCGCCAATGTTCGACGTGCTCAGCAGGGAATGCCTTGCGGTCGACAATGAGCCCTGCGGTGCCCGGTGCATCGGGCTTGTAACTGGCTACGCCCGGGGTTTCAGCTGGCTGCTGAACAGGTGGGGAAAGCGTCTGGCTGGCGATCTCCAACCGCAGTGCCTCGACCGCTGCCACGCTTGGCAACTCGACCTGCGACTGCCCAGGCACGCTGAACTGCAACACGCGATCGGCACTGCCAAGCCAACGCCGCAGCCTGTGATTGAGGTCTTCCCGCTCGATGCCTGGCAGCACCTGCAGGTAGCGACGGGCAGCAGCATGACGCTCGACCACGCTGCCTTCTGCCGCGGTGGCATTGTTGAGCTGTTCGACCCACTGCTCGAATGTACGTGGTGCGTGGTTGGCCAAGGTCTTGTCGCCCAAAGCGCGAATATGGGCTTGCTGTTTTTGGTAGTCCTGCTCGCTGAAGCCATGCTGACGCAAGCGCTCGATCTCGGTCAGCAGCTGGCGCAGCGCCTGTTCGTGCTGCTGGCCTTCGACGCCGGCAGCGATACCCAGTACCGTCGACTGGCTGCCGATCAGGGTTTTCTGCGCCACCAGGCTGCGCACCCCGGGCGCCAGCGGTTGGCGGCGCAAGCTATCGAGCAGCGCGGCCAAGGCCATGCGGTCGATCAACCGCTCACGCAGCGCCGCGTAGGTGGTGCCGCGGCTGTCCGGTTCATGCAGGCGGAACAACAGCGCCACCTGGTTGCTGCCGGACTGCGGGTCTTGCAGCCGGAAGATTTTCAGCGCGTTGTCCAGCGGCAGGTCGCGGTAGTCGCGCGCCGGGCTGGCACCGCCATTGGCCTTGCCGAAGGCATGCTCGATCTGCGCCAGCATGGCCTTGGGCTCGAAATCGCCCACCGCCGAAATCACCATGTTCGGCGCCTGGTACCAGCGCGCCTGAAAGCCTTGCAAGCTGGCCAGGCTGGCATTGCGGATGGCCGCCTCGTTGCCGATGGTGCGGTGCTCTGGGTAACGTGAGCCAACCCGTTGCGACGCGGTGCGTTGCTGGTTCATGCGCTGGGCCACACCCAGGCCGCCCCGCCACTCCTCGATGACGATCGGCCGTTCGCGCTCAAGGTCGGCAGCACTGTAGTCGCCGGCGAATGCCAGGTCGGCCAATGCTTGCAGAGCCTGCGGGGCCTGGCGCACGCCGGCCGGCGGGCTGAGCATGAACTGGGTGCGTTCGTAGTTGGTCACCGCATTGAAGTGGCGGCCTTGCACCCAGCCCAACGCCGTCATGCGCTGGCGCAGGTTGCCCGACTGCCCGGCGCGGCTGTGGAACACCAGGTGTTCGACCATGTGCGCGACGCCCACCTGGTCGTCGGTTTCGTCGATGGAACCGGCATTGACCGTCAGGCGCAGGTCGAGCCGGCCAGGCTGGGCGGTCTCGCGCACCAGCCGGTATTGCAGGCCGTTGGCCAGTGTGCCTTGGCTGACCTGGGCATCCCAAGGCAATGGCGAGTCAGGTTCGGGTAGCGCGGTGCAGGCGCCGAGCAGCAGCGGGCCGAGCAGGCCCGCAATGAGCTTTTTCATCAGGGTGTCCACGGTTTTTTATGGGGTCAGAAGCGGTAGCCGACTTCCAGCCAGTACTGGCGGCCGACTTCATACGTGGTGCGGACGGTGCTGCTGTTGCTGACGATCGAGTTGACCTTGTCAGTGACGTTGGTCACGTCCACAGCAACAAACAGCGCCTGCTCCCTGGCGGTGGGCATTTCCCATTTCACGCGCATGTCCCAGGTGGGCGCGCCAGCCACCGAAGCGGTGTCGTAAACGGCCAGGGCCTCGCCGTCCACATCGGCGGTGCGGCCGGTGTCGATGATCTGGTCGTACGCACCCCGGTAACGAAAGAAGTTGCTGATGCTCAGGTGCCAGCGCGGGATCTCGGTAATGGTGGTCAGGCGGGCGGTCCAAGGGCGGTTGAAGTCGCTGGCCGGGAGTTGGCTGTAAGCCATGCGTTTGCCGTCGTAGAGCACATCACCATCCGCGTATTCGGCGTCATTGAAGCCAGCTTCATAGGTGCTGTAGGCATTCTTGCTGCGCGACCAATCCAGTGCCAGTTGCAGGCTGGTGACACTGCCCAGCACCCGCAATGGCTGATTGGGCGTAACGGTCAGGGACAGGTTGTCGCTCTCGCTCGCGCCCGCATTCACGTAGGTGTAGTAAATGGCTTGGTAGCCCTCAAGGGGATCAAGGCCAAGCACCCGCGACGATGACCGCACCACCTGGTCCTTGCCCTTGCGGTGCACATACTTCAGGCGAAAGTCAGTGTTCAGCCAGCGCTGTTCAAGGCCGAGCATCAGTTCATCATCGTAAGGGATGTTCATGTCTGAAAAACGGTTGGTGTTCAGCGTTTGCCGACCGACCCACTCACTGGTCTGGCTGCTGCGGGTATAGGTGGTGTTGAAGCCCTGGCGGCCATCGGCAAGGCGGTACTTGAACAGGTTGCGGCCGTAATAGCGGTTGGCACCGAAAACCAGCACCGTGCTGCGGTCGCCAAAGAAGTCGTAGTCACCGGCAAAGCGCGGTGAAAGGGTCTTCTGCTGCATGTAGTCATCGCCTTCGAAGCGCACGCCCGGACGCAGGCTGAGCTTGCCTATCTGCATCTGGTCGTCGATGAACACGGCGTAAGCATTTTCGGTCAGGTCCAGCTTGCCTGCGTTGTACTGGGTACGCAGGTTCGCCCACTGGCGGCTTTTCCCGTTGAGCAACGGGCTGACGGAGCACCACGGATCGTCGCCTGCGCAGCGGGTTTCGTCGTCGCGGCTAAACCCGCTCACGCCCTGCCCGGTTGCTTCGCGCTCCCACTCCGCGTGCTTTTGCGACAACTCAAAGCCTGTCGTGAACGCGTGGCTGGTACCGGCGAAATCGAACGTCTGCCATTGGCCCTTGAGGGTGTAATCAAGACCGCGCTGACGCTGGTCCAGATTGCCGAACGAGCCCTCACCGCTGCGGGCTGTATTGCCGGTGGGGTTACCCCAGTTCTTCTCATCGGAGTAATACCAGAACACCGTGTCCTTGCTGTCGGCCTCTCGCGAGCTGTACAGGTTGGTAAGCGCCAGCGTGTGCGTCCAGCGCGCTTGGTCACCTTCCCAGACGGCCTTCAACGAACCCTGCCAGCCGCCATTGGTGTTGGTGAAATCGGAGTCGAGAAAATTCTGCCGGAAAAACACGTTCTCCTGAGGCGCGTGGATGAACGAGCCTTCCAGCGTCAACCGTTCGCTCACGTCCCAATAGGTCTTGAGCATGTAGTTGTCCAGCTGGCGGGTCTGGTCCGCGCTGCTGTCGGCATTAGGGCTGGTGTAACCATTTTCGTAACGGTTGAGCGGGATCACCGAGCGGCGCTGGGAAAAGCTCAGGATGGCACCGAAATTGTCGGTCAGGTGGCCCTCGAGCATGCCTCGCAACGTGGTCTTCTCGAACTCCGGCTGGTACTGCTCGGAAGAGGCGTGGTCGAAGCTCTCCTGATCGGCTTCGGTAATGTGGTAGCGGGTCCACTCCGAGCGGGTCAGTGCATAGGAGATCTTGCCGTGCAGTTCTCTGCTCGGGCGACGGGTGATGGCATCGATCACGCCGCCATTGAAGCCTCCGTATTCGACTGGAACGTTGCTGTCGTAGACCTTCACTTCCTGCAGCAGGTCGGCGTCCAGGGCTATGCCGTGGGGGTTACTGGGCGCGGCATCGAATTGGCGGTTTTCACTGTAGCCATGGGCGCCAGGGTCCAAGTCGTTATTGATCGAAATGCCATCGATCATGAAGTTGTTCTGGTAGAACTTGGCGCCGTTGATGCTGATGTCGGCGGGGTCGATTTCGCCCGGGGTGTTGGAGCTTTTCTGCGCGCTGGAAAATTGCACGCTCGGGTGCATCTGCAGCAGGGTCGTGATATCGCCGTTGGCCCCTGGGAAGGCACGGATGGCCTGATTGCTGATGACCGTGGCACCCAGGTAACCATTGTCGCCGCTATCGCCCAGCACCAAGGTGTCATGCAATTCCATAGGGCCGGCATCTGCATCGCTGTGCAGGAGGCGCAGGCTTACCACACCACCGTCGTAGTCCCAGGTCAGGCCACTGCCAGAAAGCAGGCGGGCCAATGCCGCTTCGTTGCTGAAACGCCCCTGCACGGCATTGCTTTGCGCGCCCTCCAGCAACTGCGCATCGGCGGTCATTTGCAGACCGCTTTGCTGGCCGAAGGCGATCAACGCGGCAGCAAGGTCCTGCGCCGGGATAGCAAATGCATGCACTTGCGCCAATTGCGAAGAGGCGGCGGCCTCACTTGCCGACACTGCAGGCACGAACAGGGCACAGCCTGCGCCAAGCAGCGTACTGCGGGCCAAATGCTTCAGGCGCAACGACCACCCCCGCGCTTGGCGAGGCATACGGCTTGTTGTTTCAGTCATCCCACATCCCCACCCCGGGCAATCGCCGGGCTGCAAAATTGAATACGAATCGGTATCAGTTATTGCGCGCGGGGAAGTAGACGGGGCAGTGCGGGGATTTTTCAGAAAATTGTGAAATTAGTTTTTTGTGGCGCGCTTTTTGGGGCTGCTACGCAGCCCCCGTCAATCTCAAGGCTTACTCAGCACCAACAGCCAAGGCCCATAGCTACGCAGCTCTCCGCCATGCGGCCGGACCACCGCACGCAGCGCCGCCTCGGGTTTGCGCAGGTCATACACACCGGTGACGCGCTTGGCCCCCAGCGCATCGTCACGCAGCAGCACCTTGCCCGGCAGGTACCGCGCCAGCTCCGCAACCAGTTCGGCCACCGTCTGGTCATCGGCAATCAGTTGCCCTTGACGCCAGGCGGCCGCCTGCGCGGGCACGAAGGTGTGCACCTGTACCAGCCCGTCGTCATAGCGCAGCCGCTGCCCTGCAGTCAGCGCACCGGACAGCACATGCCCATCGCCGCTGTCTTCGACCCGAACTGACCCGTGCTGCACATCCACCCCTACCCTGCCCGGCCGCAGTGCGACGTTGAACGCCGTCCCCGTCACCGTTACCTGCACCGCCTGGGCACGCACGTGAAACGGCTTGGCCTTGTCGGGGGTGACCTGGAAAAAGGCCTGGCCGGTGAGCAGGCGCACATCACGGTGATCACCCGCATAGTCCACGGCGATGGCCGTGTCGCTGTCCATCTGCACCACGCTGCCATCGGCCAGGGTGATGTCGCGGGTTTCGCCCTGGGCCGTGCGGTAGTCGGCCTGCAGCCGCAGGCTCAAGGAAGGCGCCAGCGCCACCAACAGGCAGGCAGCGACCGCAGCGCCCAGCCACCAGCGGCGCCGAGATGTGCGTTGCACAGGCAAGCGCAGCACCTCGGCCTGCGGCCATTGCGCGGTGGTAGCAGGGGCCAGTTGCCCCGTCAGCTGCCACACCCGCTCGGCTTTGCGGTAGGCCTCGGCGTTGGCCGAATCGCTGGCGCACCATCGCTCGAACTCGGCACGCAGCGGCCCATCCTGCGGGGCCTGCTGCAGGCGCAGGAGCCAGTCCAGGGCCTGCTCGCGGCGGCTGGATACGAGGTCTGCTGGCGTCATGTCCGGCACGTCTCCTGGGGGCTGAGGGGCGCGAAGGGTCGCACAGAGTCGGCCCGATGAGCAAAGGACGCGCCAGCGCCTGGTTTTTTCAACAGCCCCGTCAAAGGTCGTCCTCCAGCCGCGCCATGCAATGGCTCATGGCGTCGCGCACCAGTTGATGCACCAAGCTCACGGAGACGTTCAGGTGGTTGGCCACCTGCTGCAAGGTGAAACCCCCGAGGCGGTGCATTTCGAAGGCGATGCGGGTGCGTTGCGGCAGCTCTTCGAGGGCTCGGCTGATGGCGTCCAGCTCGTTCTGCTGGCTGACCGCCTGCTCGGGCGAGGCACTGCTCGACGGCAGCTCGGCGAGGATTTCGTCGCCGTCTGGCTGGGCTTTTTCGGTGGCGGTGCGGCGGGTCTGATCCAGGGCCAGGTTACGCACGATGCGGTAAAGGTAGCTGGCCGGGTGGCGGATGTCGGCATCATCCTGCTGCCCACTGAAACGCAGCCAGGCTTCCTGGACCACATCCTCGGCGCGGGCACGGCAGCCAACGATCGGGCGCGCATAATCGACCAACGCCGCCCGATGGGCCAAGTACAGCTGCAGTTTGTCGTCCGCCACGGGGTGGTATGCCAGGGAGTATCGGGGGCGGCGATGTTACCCGTAGTCGAGAATCATTATCAATACATGATCACGAGCGGTGTTCACCTGTAGGAGCAGCCTTGTGCTGCGAAGAGGCCGGTGAAAACAGGGTCGTTATATGACGCTGTTACCGGCCTCTTCGCAGCACAAGGCTGCTCCTACAAACGGGCGCGTAGCGTTTACAGCCTTACGCTGGCGAACGTCGACTCGTTGCGTGCCTGGCTCAGGGCCGCCATCGGCCCGCTGTGCGGCGACAGGGTCATGGCCTGCGGGATCGGCATCATCGCCACCTGCTGTGCGGTGTTGGAGCCCACGCGCTCATCACGCGGCGGAATGCCGAAGTACTCGCGGTAGCACTTGGAGAAGTGCGGGGTAGAGACGAAGCCGCACACCGAGGCCACTTCGATGATCGACATCGGCGTCTGCTTCAGCAACTGCCGCGCGCGGATCAGGCGCAGCTTCAGGTAATAGCGCGACGGCGAGCAGTGCAGGTACTTCTGGAACAAGCGCTCGAGCTGGCGCCGCGACACCGACACATACACCGCCAGTTCGTCGAGGTCGATCGGCTCTTCCAGGTTAGCCTCCATCAGCGCGACGATTTCCTGCAGCTTCGGCTGGTTGGTGCCGAGCATGTGCTTGAGCGGCACGCGCTGGTGGTCTTGCTCGTTGCGAATGCGCTCGTAGACGAACATCTCGGAGATCGCCGCCGACAGTTCACGGCCGTGATCGCGGCTGATCAGGTGCAGCATCATGTCCAGCGGCGCGGTGCCACCGGAGCTGGTGAAGCGGTTGCGGTCGAGGGTGAACAGGCGGGTGCTCATGTTCACCCGTGGGTAAGCCTCCTGCATGGCGGCCAGGCATTCCCAGTGCACGCTGCAATCGAAGCCGTCGAGCAGCCCGGCACAGGCCAGCGCCCAGCTGCCAGTACACACCGCGCCCAGGCGCCGCGACTGGCGAGCCTGCGCCTGCAGCCAGGTCACGTGTTCACGGGTAACGGTGCGCTGAATGCCGACACCACCGCAGACAATCACGGTGTCGATCGGCGGCGCATTGTGCATGGCCGCGTCGGGGGTGATCTGCAGGCCATCACTGGCCCAGACCTGGCCGCCATCGACGGTCAGGGTGTGCCAGCGGTACAGCTCGCGGCCGGAAAGCTGGTTGGCCATGCGCAGCGGCTCTACCGCCGACGCCAGGGAAATCAGGGTGAAGTTGTCCAGTAGAAGAAACCCGATGGACTGGGGAGCTGTGCGGTTCTGGGTTGGATTCCCGGAGGTGTACGACGTCATCGCGATTTCTCCTCACACAAATGCAGGGTGTGCCTCAGGCGGGCACTGATTTTTTTGTTATGGCCCCCTCTTCGTAGGTAGGGGCTTGTTGCCAATCACAACGCAAACGCCGTGCCTGAAATTGAACGGCTATCCGAAAAAACCTGAAAACGACGCCTTTACTCGGCAAATCAGGGCCTTCGGCGCGGGCTGGCTGAACTTCTGGAACCGCCGTGCTAGGCGCGCTCCTTGTAACTGCTGAGCACTTTGGTGACACGTGTCTTGTGGGTTGCCCAGAAACGACACTCTTAAGTGTCACCGACAATGCCCACACTCATCGCGACATCTGACGGCCGGTCATGCACAAACGCCCCATAGTGGGGCGTCGTGGTGACCAGCAGCGCGTGATTAGCGCATCAGCATTCGATGGCGCTGACCGCCAGGCCGCCGCGTGAGGTCTCTTTGTACTTGTCGTGCATGTCGGCGCCGGTGTCACGCATGGTGCGGATCACCTGGTCGAGGGAAATGAAGTGTTCGCCGTCGCCGCGCAGGGCCATCTGCACTGCGTTGATCGCCTTGACTGCGGCAATCGCGTTGCGCTCGATGCACGGCACCTGCACCAGGCCACCGACCGGGTCGCAGGTCAGGCCAAGGTTGTGTTCCAAAGCGATTTCGGCAGCGTTTTCCAGTTGTGGCGGTGTCGCCCCCAACACTTGCGCAAGGCCTGCCGCCGCCATGGCACAGGCCGAACCGACCTCGCCCTGGCAGCCGACTTCGGCGCCGGAAATTGAAGCGTTCTTCTTGCACAGGATGCCGACCGCTGCCGCCCCGAGGAAGAAGTCGGTCACGTTCGACTCGTCCACCACATCACTGAAGCGCATGTAGTAGTGCAGCACCGCCGGGATGATGCCCGCAGCGCCGTTGGTGGGCGCGGTGACCATGCGCCCGCCGGCGGCGTTTTCTTCGTTGACCGCCAGGGCGAACAGGTTGACCCACTCCATGGCGCTCATGGTCGAGCCGATCACGTTGGGCTTGCCGATCTCTTGCAAGCTGCGGTGCAGCTTGGCGGCGCGGCGCCGTACGTTGAGGCCGCCGGGCAGCGTGCCTTCGTATTTCAGGCCGTTGGTGACGCACTCCTGCATGGCTTGCCAGAGCTTCTGCAGGCCGGCGTGGATCTCTTCCTCGCTGCGCCAGACCTTCTCGTTGGCCATCATCAATTGCGACACGCTGAGGTCGTTTTGCTTGCACAGTTGCAGCAGCTCGGCGGCACTGTTGAAGTCGTAGGGCAATACGGTCTGGTCGGCGTCCAGCACACCGCTGGCGGCCTGCGCGGCATCGACCACAAAGCCACCGCCCACCGAGTAGTAGGTGTCGCGGTGCAGCTCGCCCTGCGCGCCTTCGGCGATCAAGGTCATGGCGTTGGGGTGGTACGGCAGGTTCTCGTCCAGCAACAGCATGTCGCGGGCCCAGACAAACTCGATGGGCAGGCGGCCGGCCAGCAGCAGGGTGTTGGTTTCGCGCAGGTCGGCGATGCGAGGGACGATCTGGGTCGGGTCGATGGCGTCCGGCCAATCGCCCATCAGGCCCATGATGGTGGCGTTGTCGGTGCCGTGGCCGATGCCGGTGGCCGAGAGCGAACCATACAGCCGCACCTCGACCCGTTTTACCTGCTCCAGTTCGCCGCGCTCGCGCAGCCCCTGCACAAACAGAGCGCCAGCCCGCATGGGGCCGACGGTGTGGGAGCTGGAGGGCCCGACACCAATCTTGAACAGGTCGAACACGCTGATGGCCATTGTCGAATCACCTCTTGCTGGGCTTGTCTCTGCGCGCCATGCGCAGGGCGGGGCAACTGCTAGGCTGAAGCTGCGAGCCGCCATGAATGCACGCATCATCGGCCTTTTGCCTACCCCTTCGCCGTCTGCAACCGACGTAGTTTTGTCCAGCTGCGCCGTGCTGTTTTTACCTGAGGTACTGCCGTCTTCACGCCGTTTTCCAGCGGCCTGGTGACGCAAAAACGCGGCCGAGGGGGTGGAAAAATCCATATGCGACATCGCCAGTACTGGATACGACCCGTTCCGTACTGGATACGACCCCACCAGTAGGCGATTGCCCGGCGCTGGAGGATTATCAAAAGCGACTCGTATAGCACGGCCACGCAACCTGCCCTCTGCAGGCCTGGTCGACCGGACCTTCAGAACGCCCGGCGACCCACGCGAACCCGAAGACAAAATCACAGGAGTCCATCCATGAAAGGTTCACCCTCGCTGTTGTTGGTTGCGTTGTTGTCCACCCCGCTGCTGGCCCAGGCCGCCGAGCCTGAGCAGTGCCAGACGGTACGTTTCTCCGATGTCGGCTGGACCGACATCACGGTGACGACAGCCACCACAAGCGTTGTGCTCGAAGCCCTGGGTTACAAGACCCACACCACCATGATCTCGGTACCGGTGACCTACAAGTCGCTGGCCACCGGCAAGGACCTGGACGTGTTTCTCGGCAACTGGATGCCGACCATGGAGAACGACATCAAGCAGTACCGCGACGCCGGCACCGTCGAGACCGTGCGCGCCAACCTGGAAAACGCCAAGTACACCTTGGCCGTGCCCCAGGCGCTGTATGACAAGGGCCTGAAGGATTTCAGCGACATCCCCAAGTTCAAGAAAGAACTGGACGGCAAGATCTACGGCATCGAGCCGGGTAACGACGGCAACCGCACCATCCAGAGCATGATCGACAAGAACGCCTTCGGCCTGAAGGACGCCGGCTTCAAGATCGTGCAGTCGAGCGAGGCCGGCATGCTGTCGCAGGTCGACCGGGCGCAGAAACGCAACGAGTCGGTGGTGTTCCTGGGCTGGGAACCGCACCCGATGAACACCCGCTTCAAGATGCAGTACCTCACCGGCGGGGATGATTTTTTCGGCCCCGAATTCGGCAAGGCAACCGTATTGACCAACACCCGCAAGGGTTACGTGCAGGAATGCAGCAACGTTGGCCAACTGCTCAAGAACCTGTCGTTCGAGCTCAAGGATGAAAGCACCATGATGGGCTATGTCCTGGACGACAAGATGAAACCCGAAGCAGCCGCCAAGAAGTGGCTTAAAGACAACCCCGGCAAGCTGGATACCTGGCTGGCGGGCGTTACCACCGTTGATGGCAAACCCGGCCTTGAGGCGGCCAAGGCCAAGCTGGCGCAATAACGCACCACGCAATAGCGCTACCTCGGGGCGGGACCGTGCCCGCCCCGGACTGATTTCAATCTTTGCAGGTGGAAGCTCGCTATCATGCTTATCGATCAGAAAATACCCCTGGGGCAGTACATCGCGTCGTTCGTCGAATGGCTGACCCAGAACGGCGCGAATTATTTCGACGCCATCGCGCAAGGCCTGGAGTTCATGATCCATGGCGTCACCAGTACCCTGACCTGGTTCAACCCGTTCGTCCTCATCGCCCTGTTCGCCGCCCTGGCGCACGTTATTCAGCGCAAGTGGGGGCTGACGGCGTTCGTTGCGCTGTCGTTCCTGCTTATCTTCAACCTGGGTTACTGGCAGGAAACCATGGAAACCCTGGCGCAGGTGACCTTCGCCACCGTGGTCTGCGTGGCCATTGGCGTGCCGCTGGGCATCGTCGCCGCGCATAAACCGATGTTCTATACCGCCATGCGCCCGGTACTCGACCTGATGCAGACGGTACCCACCTTCGTTTACCTGATCCCGACCCTTACCCTGTTCGGCCTGGGCGTGGTTCCGGGGCTGATCTCGACGGTGGTGTTCGCCATCGCCGCGCCGATCCGCCTCACCTACCTGGGCATTTGCGATGTGCCACAAGAGCTGCTCGACGCCGGCAAGGCCTTTGGCTGCTCGCGCCGTCAACTGCTGACCCGCATCGAACTGCCCCACGCGATGCCGAGCATCGCGGCCGGTGTCACCCAATGCATCATGCTGTCGCTGTCGATGGTAGTCATCGCGGCCCTGGTGGGCGCCGACGGCCTGGGCAAACCTGTGGTCAACGCACTGAACACCGCCGATATCTCCCTGGGCTTCGAAGCGGGCCTGGCGATCGTGCTGCTGGCGATCATGCTCGACCGTATCTGCAAGCAACCGGAAGTCACGGTAAGGGGTGAAGCATGAGCATCATTCGGTTCGAAGACGTCGACGTCATCTTCTCCAACAAACCGCGCGAGGCGCTGTCGCTGCTCGACCAGGGCAAGACCCGCGAACAGATCCTCAAGCAGACCGGCCTGGTGGTGGGTGTCGAAAAAGCCAACCTGGATATCGAGAAAGGCGAAATCTGCGTGCTCATGGGCCTGTCCGGCTCGGGCAAGTCGAGCCTGCTGCGCTGCATCAATGGCCTGAACACGGTCAGCCGCGGCAAGCTGTTCGTCGAGCATGAAGGCAAGCACATCGACATCGCCCACTGCACCCCGGCCGAGCTGAAGATGATGCGCACCAAGCGCATCGCCATGGTGTTCCAGAAGTTCGCCCTGATGCCCTGGCTGACGGTGCGCGAGAACATCAGCTTTGGCCTGGAAATGCAGGGCCGCCCAGAGAAAGAGCGGCGCAAGCTGGTGGACGAGAAGCTTGAACTGGTTGGCCTGACCCAGTGGCGCAACAAGAAGCCCGACGAGCTGTCCGGGGGTATGCAGCAGCGGGTGGGCCTGGCCCGGGCGCTGGCGATGGATGCCGACATTCTGCTGATGGACGAACCGTTCTCGGCACTCGACCCGCTGATCCGCCAGGGCCTGCAGGACGAACTGCTGGAGCTGCAGCGCAAGCTGAGCAAGACCATCGTGTTCGTCAGCCACGACCTGGACGAAGCGTTGAAGCTGGGCAGCCGCATTGCAATCATGAAGGACGGGCGGATCATCCAGTACAGCAAGCCCGAAGAGATCGTACTGAACCCGGCGGACGACTATGTGCGCACCTTCGTTGCCCACACCAACCCGCTGAACGTGTTGTGCGGCCGCAGCCTGATGCGCAGCCTGGACAACTGCAAACGGGTCAATGGTTCGGTGTGCCTGGACCCGGGTATCGATTCATGGCTGGACATTGGCGAAGGCGGCTCGCTCAAACGTGCACGCCAAGGCCAGAACGGCCTGGATATGCAGAATTGGGCGCCAGGGCAGAATGTAGAGTTGCTGGAGCGCAGGCCGACGGTGGTGCACGCCGATATCGGTATGCGTGAGGCGCTGCAGATTCGTTATCAGACGGGCAACAAGCTGGTGCTGCAGGATAACGACAAGGTGGTGGGGATTCTTGGGGATACCGAGCTTTACCACGCGTTGTTGGGCAAGAACCACGGGTGATGCCATTGGGGCCGCGTTGCGGCCCATTCGCAGCACAAGGCTGCTCCTACAGGGCCGGCGTACGCTGTACCTTGTGGGAGCGGGCTTGCCCCGCGAATGGGCTGCAAAGCAGCCCCAATCAATGGCTCAGCGAACGACGATCCCGCGCGAAGCCATGTAGGCCTTGGCTTCCGGAACGGTGTACTCGCCAAAGTGGAAGATACTGGCCGCCAACACCGCGCTGGCATGCCCTTCCAGAATCCCGTCCGCCAGGTGCTGCAGGTTACCCACCCCACCCGACGCAATCACCGGAATCCCCAGCGCATCGCTGATGGCCCGGGTAACGCCCAGGTCAAAGCCGTTCTTCATGCCGTCCTGGTCCATGCTGGTCAGCAGGATCTCACCGGCACCCAGGCCTTCCATTTTCTTCGCCCACTCCACCGCATCCAACCCGGTCGGCTTGCGCCCGCCATGAGTGAAAATCTCCCAGCGCGGCACTTCACCCGGCGCGGAGACCTTCTTGGCATCGATGGCAACGACGATGCACTGCGAACCGAAACGGTCCGCCGCCTCGCCCACGAACTCCGGGTTGAACACCGCAGCCGTGTTGATCGAGACCTTGTCGGCACCGGCATTGAGCAGGTTGCGGATGTCCTGCACGGTGCGCACGCCACCGCCCACAGTCAGCGGGATGAACACTTGGCTGGCCATGCGCTCGACGGTATGCAGCGTGGTGTCGCGGCCATCGACGCTGGCGGTGATGTCGAGGAAGGTGATTTCGTCGGCACCCTGCTCGTTGTAGCGACGGGCAATTTCTACCGGGTCGCCGGCATCACGGATGTTCTCGAACTTGACGCCCTTGACCACCCGGCCGTTGTCCACGTCCAGGCAAGGGATGATGCGCTTGGCCAGTGCCATGGTTCAGTCCTCAGCCTTGGTAGTTGTCGCAGAAGGCCTGGGCCTCGGCGACATCGAGGGTGCCTTCGTAGATGGCACGGCCAGTGATGGCGCCGATGATGCCGGGGGCCTTGGCGTCCAGCAGGGCCTTGATGTCACCCAGGTTGTGGATGCCACCCGATGCAATCACCGGAATGCGCGTGGCTTCGGCCAGGGCTTTGGTGAAGGGCACGTTGCAGCCCTGCATCATGCCGTCTTTGGCGATGTCGGTGTAGACGATTGCCGAGACGCCATCGGCCTCGAAACGCTTGGCCAGGTCGATGACCTGAACAGTGCTGACTTCAGCCCAGCCGTCGGTGGCGACGAAACCGTCCTTGGCGTCCAGGCCAACGATGACCTTGCCCGGAAAGGCCTTGCAGGCCTCGGCGACGAACTCTGGCTGCTTGACCGCCTTGGTGCCGATGATGACGTAGCTGACGCCCGCCTTGACGTAATGCTCGATGGTTTCCAGCGAGCGAATGCCGCCGCCGATCTGGATCGGCAGGGTCGGGTAACGCTTGGCGATAGCGGTGACCACTTCGCCGTTGACCGGCTGGCCTTCGAAGGCGCCGTTGAGGTCGACCAGGTGCAGGCGGCGGCAGCCACCCTCGACCCATTTGGCGGCCATGCTCACCGGGTCATCGGAAAATACCGTGGAGTCTTCCATGCGGCCCTGGCGCAGGCGCACGCAGGCACCGTCCTTCAGATCGATAGCGGGGATAATCAGCATCTTGGGAACCTGTCTATTTGTTGGGTTTCAGGGCTTCTCGAGTGCCCACAGGTCGCTCTCGATGCTCTCGAACCGCTCCTTGAGGTGCAGCTGAACATCGGCAATCGCCCTGTTGTAGTAATGGGGTGCAATCTCTTTGCTGAACAGGTCGAGGACCTCGGCCACTTCAAACGACCCCAGCTGCAGCTCGAAACGGTCTTCGAGAAAACGCTTGAGCGTATCGAGCGCCTCGCGCTCCTGCTCAGGGGCCAGGGTAATGATCGGGGCCTTGGTCTTCGATCGGCTCATTTACCAGCGCCCGTCCCAGGCGACGAAGTTCTGCAGCAACTGCAGGCCATGGGTGTGGCTCTTCTCTGGGTGGAACTGCACGGCAAAGCGCGAGCCGTCGGCCAGCGCGGCGGCGAAGTCGACGCCATAGTGGCCGCGACCAACCACCTGGCTCGGCTTGCCGGCATTGATGTAGTAGCTGTGCACGAAATAGAAACGTGCGCGGTCAGGGATGTCGTGCCACAGCGGATGATGGTTGGCCTGGCTGACTTCGTTCCAGCCCATGTGCGGCACCTTCAGGTGCTCGCCATCCTCTTGCAGGCCCTTGCCGAAAAACTTCACCTGGCCTGGGAACAGGCCGATGCAGTCGACGCCGTTGTTCTCTTCACTGTGTTCGAGCAGCGCTTGCATGCCGACACAGATGCCGAGGAACGGGCGGTCCTGGCTGACTTCACGCACCAGGCTGTCGAAGCCCAGGCGACGGATTTCGGCCATGCAGTCGCGAATCGCGCCCACGCCTGGGAACACCACGCGGTCAGCCTCGCGGATCACCGCGGCGTCGCTGGTGACCAGCACCTTGCCGGCGCCGACATGCTCGAGCGCCTTGGCCACCGAGTGCAGGTTGCCCATGCCATAGTCGATTACGGCTACCGTCTGCATTTACAGGCATCCCTTGGTGGAAGGCATCTGCCCGGCCATGCGCTCGTCCAAGGTAATGGCCATGCGCAGCGCGCGGCCGAACGCCTTGAACACGGTTTCGATCTGGTGGTGGGTGTTGTGGCCACGCAGGTTGTCGATGTGCAGGCTCACCAGGGCGTGGTTGACGAAGCCCTGGAAGAACTCCTGGAACAGGTCGACATCGAAGCCACCGACCGTGGCGCGGGTGTACGGCACGTGCATCTGCAGGCCTGGGCGGCCAGAGAAGTCGATGACCACGCGCGACAGCGCTTCGTCCAGCGGCACATAGGCGTGGCCGTAGCGGAAGATGCCTTTCTTGTCGCCGATCGCCTGGGCGAATGCCTGGCCCAGGGTGATACCGACGTCTTCGACGGTATGGTGATCGTCGATGTGCAGGTCACCCTTGCACTCGATGTCCAGATCGATCAGCCCATGTCGGGCGATCTGGTCGAGCATGTGTTCAAGGAAAGGCACACCGATATCAAATCGGGCCTTGCCGCTGCCATCTAGGTTGATCGAGCACTTGACCTGGGTTTCCAGGGTATTGCGCTCGACGGAAGCCTTACGTTCGACCATCACCAGCTCCGCAAAATCATTGGGCGAAAAGGGCTCCATTATAGGCCCAGATCGCGCCAGCTTGAAACGCGGATGACATATGGCAAAGCAAGCAATGACGGGGGGTGGATGCCGTTACAGGTCTATACAAGCTGTGAGTCTGGGGCTGCGTTGCAGCCCCCCGCCCTACCTCAATGGAACAGTACAGCCGTCTTCTGCAGCGTAATCCACACCCCCCAAGCCAGCGGCACAACCACCGCAGCCCAGGCGATCAGCACCAACGGCAAGCTGCCCGGCGCGGCATGCCACTCCAGCGAACGCGCGCCATCGGCACCTTTGTCATGGCTCAGCGCACGCTCGGCGGCCAGTTGCTGGTCGCTCATGAAGTGCTTGTCGGCCACCGGGCGAATCAGCATGTTGCAGATAAAGCCCAGCACCAGCAGGCCCGCGAGGATATACAGGGTCATGTCATACGCCGCCGAGCGCTCAACGCCCGCCGCCAGCTGAGACTCGCGCAGGTAGGTGATCAGCACCGGCCCCAGCACGCCCGCCGCCGCCCAGGCCGTCAAAAGGCGCCCATGAATAGCACCGACCATCTGCGTGCCGAACAAGTCGGCCAGGTACGCCGGCACCGTGGCAAAGCCGCCACCGTACATCGACAGGATGATGCAGAACGCCGCCACGAACAGCGCCACGTTGCCCAGGTGGCCCATGTTCGGCACCAGGCTGTAGAGGCCCACGCCCAAGGCGAAGAAGGCAAAGTAGGTGTTCTTGCGGCCAATGTAGTCAGAGAAGGACGCCCAGAAGAAGCGCCCGCCAATGTTGAACAGGCTCAGCAAGCCGGTGAAGCCCGCTGCGATGGCGGCAATCTGCGCCAGCTGGGTGGCGTTCAATTCGCTGAAGCTCAGCTCGTTGCCCAGCAACTTGCCGGCGAACACTTCCTGCAACAGCGGCGACGCCATGCCCAGAATACCGATGCCGGCCGAGACGTTCAGGCACAGCACCAGCCACACCAGGGCGAACTGTGGGGTTTTCCAGGCCACGCTGACGTGCACATGGCGGTCGGTGACCATGCCATTGCCGGCCTTTTTCGCCGGGGCGGTCCAGCCCTCAGGCTTCCAGCCGGTCGGTGGCACGCGGTAACCCAGGGCGCCGGCCGTCATGAACACGAAGTAGATCGCCGCCATCACCACGAAGCTCTGCCATACCCCGACGTCTTCCGCGCTGCCAAAGTGGCCCATCAGCGCGGTCGCCAGGGGGGCGCCGACCATCGCGCCACCGCCAAACCCCATGATCGCCATGCCGGTGGCCATGCCGCGTTTATCCGGGAACCACTTAATCAGCGTCGAGACCGGCGAAATGTAGCCCAGGCCCAGGCCAATGCCGCCGATCACACCAGAGCCCAGCCACATCAGCCACAGCTGATGGGTCTTCACCCCAATCGCCGAGATCAGCATGCCGCCGCACCAGCACAGCGCCGACACCAGCCCGGCCTTGCGCGGCCCGGCGTGTTCCAGCCAGCCGCCAAGCACCGCGGCCGAGCAGCCGAGGAACACGAAGAACAAGGTGTAGATCCAGCTCAGCATCGAAATCGGCCAGTCGCACTCGGCGCTGAACAGGCGTGCGATGAACCCCATGTCGGCCGAGCAGGCCACCGGCGCGGTGATGCCGATGGCTTGCGACAAGGGCAGCCAGAACACCGAGAAGCCGTAGGCCATGCCGATACACAGGTGGATAGCCAAGGCGGCCGGTGGCACCAGCCAACGGTTGAAGCCCGGACGGGCGATGATGCGTTCCTTCGACAGGAAGCTCGGCGCACCGGCCAAGGTGCCCGCCGTGACGTTACTGCTCATGGGTTTGATCCTTTTTGTATGGCCTTTACTGGGCGACGCACCGCGACAATGGGTCGCGGGCACACCGAAAGCGGCGCAAGGTTACCAGCACCCGGTGGGATGAAAGCAATCTGATATCGTCGATTTTTCTGTAGCTGAAACGGTATTTCCTTCGCCTGTACCGGCCTCTTCGCGGGGCAAGCCCGCTCCCACATGATCGGATGAACCCTGTGGGAGCGGGCTTGCCCCGCGAAGAGGCCGGTACAGGCAACACAAAAGGAACTGCGAGAACTGCGGCTGTCGAAAGCCGCAACATCTGCTCCATTCGTAGGGAAATGCCCTGTATCTCTTGCCGGATACGCAGGGATAAGCACTGCGGCGCTATACTCTGCCGCTGAAATTCAAATCGGACTACAAGGACTCGCCCATGAAAGCGTTCGGCAAAATCCTGGGACTGGGGCTTCTCGGGTTGCTGCTGATCATCGTGGCGTTGGGCTTCGCCCTGACCCACCTCTTTGATCCCAACGACTACAAAGACGAGATTCGCCAGCTGGCGCGCGACAAGGCTCATGTCGAGCTGACCCTCAACGGTGACATCGGCTGGAGCCTGTTCCCGTGGTTGGGCCTTGAGCTGCATGACGCGAGCATCGCGACCTTGAGCAAACCCAGCGAGCCGTTCGCCGACCTGAAGATGCTCGGCCTGTCGGTACGCGTGCTGCCGCTGCTGCGCCGCGAAGTGCAGATGAGCGATGTGCGCGTCGAAGGCCTGAACTTGACCCTGGCCCGCGACGAAAATGGCCATGGCAACTGGGAAGACATCGGCAAGCCATTGCCCGCCCCTAACGGCGCCCCAACCGATACACCGGCCCAGGCACCTGCCGAACAGGCCCCGGCGCAAGCCGACAGCGGCAGCGAGCGTGCGGTCAAACTCGACATCGACAGCCTGACCGTGAACAACGCCCGCGTGCAGTACACCGATGCCAAAAACGGCCAGAGCTACAGCGCCGAAAGCATCCAGCTGAGCACCGGCCCGGTCCATGAAGGCGCGAACATTGCGCTTAAGGCGAGTGCCTTCCTCAGTGCCACCCAACCGAGCATCAAGGCCCGCACCGAGCTTGCCGGCGAACTGCGCTTTGACCGCAAGCTCAAGCGCTACAACTTCGAAGACATGCGCCTGTCGGGCGAAACCTCGGGCGAGCCGTTTGCAGGCAAGACCGTGACCTTCGCCGCGCAAGGCCAACTGCTGGTCGACCTGGCAGCCAATGTCGCTTCGTGGAATGGCCTGAAAATTTCGGCCAACCAGCTGCGTGCACTGGGTGAACTGAACCTGCGCGACCTGGACAAGGCACCCCAACTCAGCGGCGGCCTGTCGATCGCCCAGTTCGACCTGCGCACCTTCCTCGACGGCATCGGCCGCCCGCTGCCCACCACGAACGACCCTGCCGCGTTCACCAAGCTGGAACTGGTCACCCGCCTGCAAGGCACGTCGAACAGCCTGGCCCTGGCAGACCTGGCCGTGAAGCTGGACGACAGCACCTTCACCGGCCGCGTGGCCGTCGAAGACTTCGCCAAACAGGCCCTGCGCCTGCAACTGAAGGCCGACACCTTCGACGCCGACCGCTACCTGCCCGCCAAGAGCGAACAAGCCAAAGGCGCCACCGCCGCCCGCCAGGCCGAGGTCAACCAACAGGAAGCCAGCGCCGTGGCCGGTGCCAGCAACTCCCCGCTGCCCAACGCCCCGACCCAGGTCGCCTGGAGCGACGACAAGCTGCTGCCGGTGGACCGCCTGCGCGCCCTCGACCTGCAGGCCGACCTGACGTTCGGCGCACTGACCCTGGACAAACTGCCCATTCAGGATGCCCAGCTCAAGGCCACCGGCCAAGGCGGCCTGGTGACCCTGCAAACCCTGCGCGGCGGCCTCTACAATGGCAGCTTCGAGGCCAAGGGCACCGTCGATGTGCGCCCTGCTGTACCGCAGTTTGGCGTCAATACCAAGATCAACCGGGTACCGGTGGAACACTTCATCAAGGCCGAGGGCAAAGAGCAGACGCCACCGGTCAAGGGCCTGTTGACCCTGACCAGCGACCTGACCGCAACCGGCAACAGCCAGAAGGCACTGGTCGACACCCTCAATGGCAGCGCCAACTTCACCATCAACGATGGCGTGCTGGTCAATGCCAACCTTGAACAGCAACTGTGCCAGGCCATTGCCACCCTGAACCGTAAAACGCTGAACGGCGAACCGCGCGGCAAGGACACGCCCTTCGAGGAACTGCGTGGCAGCCTAGTGGTGCGCAATGGCGTGGCCAGCAACCCAGACCTCAAGGCCCGCATTCCAGGCCTGACCGTCAACGGCCACGGCGACCTCGACCTGCGCGTGCTGGGCATGGACTACAACGTCGGCGTGGTCGTCGAAGGCGACCAACGCGCCATGCCGGACCCGGCCTGCCAGGTCAACGAGCGCTATGTCGGTGTTGAAGTGCCGCTGCGCTGCCGCGGCCCGCTGGAGCTTGGCGCCAAGGCCTGCCGCCTGGACCAGGACGGCCTGGGCAAGGTCGCTGCGAAACTGGCCGGCAACCGCCTGAAAGACAAGATTGATGAAAAACTCGACGAAAAACTCGGAGACAAAGTGAGCCCTGAACTCAAAGATGCGCTCAAGGGGCTGTTCAAACGATGAGCCCCGAGCAGTTCTCCAGCGCCGTGCTGGACTGGTATGACGCGCACGGCCGACACGACCTGCCCTGGCAACAGGGCATCAACCCGTACCGGGTATGGGTGTCGGAAATCATGTTGCAGCAGACCCAGGTCAGCACCGTGCTCAACTACTTCGACCGCTTCATGCAGGCCCTGCCCACCGTGCAGGCCCTGGCCGAAGCGCCGGAGGACGAAGTGCTGCACCTGTGGACGGGCCTGGGCTATTACACCCGCGCGCGCAACCTGCAGAAGGCCGCGAAAATCGTCGTCGAGCAGCATGGCGGCGAGTTTCCGCGCAGTGTTGAGCAACTGACCGAACTGCCTGGCATCGGCCGCTCCACCGCCGGTGCCATCGCCAGCATCAGCATGGGCATCCGCGCGCCCATCCTGGACGGCAACGTCAAGCGCGTGCTGGCCCGCTTTACCGCCCAGGCCGGCTACCCCGGCGAGCCCAAGGTGGCCAACCAGCTGTGGGCCAGCGCAGAGCGCTACACCCCGCAGACCCGCGCCAACCACTACACCCAGGCGATGATGGACATGGGCGCAACGCTGTGTACCCGCAGCAAGCCCAGCTGCCTGATCTGCCCGCTGCAACGCGGCTGCGAAGCGCACCTGCACGGCGAAGAAACCCGCTACCCCGAGCCCAAGCCACGCAAGGCGCTGCCGCAACGCCGGACACTGATGCCACTGCTGGCCAACCACGAAGGCGCGATCCTGCTGTACCGCCGACCGTCCAGCGGCCTGTGGGGTGGTTTGTGGAGCCTGCCGGAGCTTGAGAACATCGAACAGCTCGACGACCTCGCCTACCAGCATGGCCTGCGCCTGGCAGAGAGCCGCGCCCTAGACGGCCTGACCCACACCTTCAGCCACTTCCAGCTGGCGATCGAGCCCTGGCTGGTGAAGGTCGACCCGGTCGGCCAGCACGTGGCCGAGCCCGACTGGCTCTGGTATAACCTCGCCACCCCGCCGCGCCTGGGCCTCGCTGCCCCGGTCAAGAAGTTGCTCAAACGCGCGGCCGACGAACTGATTGCAGGAGATGCCCGATGACCCGCACCGTGATGTGCCGCAAGTACAAAGAAGAACTCCCAGGCCTGGAGCGCCCGCCCTACCCAGGTGCTAAAGGCCAGGACATCTTCGATCACATCTCGCAGAAGGCCTGGGCCGACTGGCAGAAGCACCAGACCATGCTGATCAACGAAAAGCGCCTGAACATGATGAATGCCGAGGACCGCAAATTCCTCCAGGCCGAGATGGACAAGTTTTTCGCTGGCGAAGAATACGCCCAGGCCGAAGGCTACGTTCCGCCTGCTGAATGACCCCAAAAAACGTAAGCGACGGAATTAATTTAAAATTTTTTCAAAAAGTCGTTGACGGACGGTCTGGAAATCTATTTAATTCACCTCGTCGCCCAGATAGCTCAGTCGGTAGAGCAGAGGATTGAAAATCCTCGTGTCGGCGGTTCGACTCCGTCTCTGGGCACCACCTTCAGCTTCTGGTGGTTGCAAAGTTACCCGAAGCGACAACAAGAAACCCGCCTAGTGCGGGTTTTTTGTTGTCTCCGATTTTTGCAGCAGCCACCTGCAACCCCGCCAAATAAAAAGCCCTCTGAGCAATGCACAGAGGGCCTCGTCACAAATCAGCCATTACGCCTGGCTATCGAATTCCTCGGGGGTCATCTGCCCCCGATAGGAAATGCTCAGCAGCGCCCTGGCGTCATCAACGGACGCGACCGCCTTGGCCAACTCCGCCTCGGTGATCTTGTACTCATCCAGGGCCAGGGTAAGCCAATCGTTGTAACCGGTGCCGTCGTTGCTGACACAGCTCAACACCAGGTGAAAGTAATGCTTCATGGGAACGTCTCCTGTTAGCCCCACCTAAGCGTGGGCAGATCAGGCTATTGCGCCCGCCCTTTGAGTATCAGGTGGAAACCACCCACCTGAGGCTGGGGCCGAGCCCACCTATCCGGGTAAATTGACCCGCATCAATAAGCGCCAGGCCTGTCGCCCCTAGCATGGGAAAAGCACATCAGAACCGACAGGACCTCCATGAGCGACGACGCCACCCTGCTAGTCACATCCACCTCGAACGCCACGCCGAACGCCACGCCAACCAGCCCCAACCGACGCGCACGCCCCCGCAAGCCCGCCATCAAAGCAGTCGCCGACCCCGTCATCACCCAGGTCAGCCAGCAACCGGCAGCCATGGAAGTGGCCAGGGCGCCCAAGGGCAGCAACGAAGACAGCACCCGCGCACGCCTACCGGCCAGCTACCCGTACCGCACCCGCATGCACCGCCAGGAATACGAAAAGGCCAAGCACGCGCTGCAGATCGAACTGCTTAAAGTACAGAGCTGGGCGAAGGAAACCGGCCAGCGCGTGGTGATCCTGTTCGAAGGGCGCGACGCGGCGGGCAAAGGGGGCACCATCAAGCGCTTCATGGAGCACTTGAACCCACGTGGCGCGCGGATTGTGGCGCTGGAAAAGCCTTCCGAGCAGGAGAAGGGCCAGTGGTATTTCCAGCGTTATATCCAGCACCTGCCCACGGCGGGCGAAATGGTCTTCTTCGACCGCTCCTGGTACAACCGCGCCGGGGTCGAGAAGGTGATGGATTTCTGCAGCCCGCTGCAGTACCTGGAGTTCATGCGCCAGGCACCCGACCTTGAACGCATGCTGTGCAACAGCGGCATCCTGCTGTTCAAGTATTGGTTCTCGGTAAACCGCGAAGAGCAGCTACGGCGCTTCATCTCACGCCGCGACGACCCGCTCAAGCACTGGAAGCTGTCGCCCATCGACATCAAGTCGCTGGACAAATGGGACGACTACACCGCCGCCAAAGAAGCGATGTTCTTCCATACCGACACCGCCGATGCACCCTGGACGGTGATCAAGTCCGATGACAAAAAACGCGCGCGCATCAACTGCATCCGGCACTTCCTGCACTCGCTGGATTACCCAGGCAAGGACCTGGCCGTAGCGCACGCCCCAGACCCGCTGCTGGTGGGGCGCGCATCACGCGACTTCGAAGAGGATGAAGCGCCTACCGCCGCCCACTGACAGCGGCAATCAGAAGTTGGCCATGGCGCTACAGTATTCAGCCTTGGTGGTCTGTACGGGTTGCTCCACCCCCAGCTGCCGCAGCTTGACGCCGCAGGCGCTGTAGCCGCGCACCACCACTTCGTAATCGGCGCCTTTCTGCGGCACGAAGTAGAACATGCCCAAACAGTTGGTCACGCTGTTGTAGCTGCTACGGCCACCATCGAGAAAGTGCAAGGTGAACGGCTTGCCGGCCGGCACCAGCACTTCGCTGACCGCATCACCCTGCATGACCGGGGCGCTGGCGGGCATGCCCAGGGTTTCGCCATTGCGGTCGGCAAAACCCTCCTTCGGCACCGCGATCACCCCGGCGCCGGGGCTGTACCAGTCAACGCAATCCTTGCCCGGCACAGCGCGCACCATGCCGTCGGCAATCACCCGCAGGCGTGCGGTATCGCCTGAAGTCGGTGAGCCATAAGGCGTGTTGAACGATTTGACCGCGGCAATATTGCCGCAGCCGGCCAGCGCCACTGCCAGCAGGCAAAGCGAGATCGGTGTTTTCATCCCTGAATTCCTCATGAGTAGATGCCGGACATCCGGCCGCTTGCCTGAGACCCTCGCATGTCGCTTGGGTTTCGCGGGCAAGTGCGATTCAATACGCGCACTTTTTCAGGCACACCCAAGGATTCACCCATGGCCACCACGACCAAGCAACAGAAACGCGCCAAGCGCGCCGCCAGCAAGGCCAAGCAAAACCGCATGGTGCGCAGTGGCCAGGCGGTCAAGGCCAGCGCCGGCGACAGCGCCAGCATCGAGCAGGTGTTCAACAAGGCCATGGAGTCGGACAGCTACAAGGAGCTGTTCGACAAGATGAAGGCGGCACAGGAAACCAGCCTGGTCGCGATGATCTCGGTGTTCCTGGTCGACCCGCTGCTGGCTCTGGTGCTCAAGGGGCACAAGGAAGAGCACGCCACCGACTACATCGTGCTGGTGTTCAATGCCTACCGCACCTGGCTGGATGGCGCAGACGAAGACACCACCATGGCCTGGCTGGAAAGCGACGAGTTCCAGGAGGCGTATATCGCCGCCTCGGAAGTTGTGGCCAAGCAACAACAGCAGCAGAAGCAGTTCGGCTAAAGAAGCCAGCACCGGCTCCTAGGCTCTGTACGAACAGTTTTGTGGGAGCGGGCTTGCCCCGCGATGGAGTGCGAAGCGCTCCTGTACCCGATATCGACTAACGTCAAAGTCGCCGCGAATTCAGGCTTTGCTGCCGCGTTGCGGCAGATCGCGGGGCAAGCCCGCTCCCACAATGATGGATGACCATACTTTTCGTACAAAACCTACAGCGGGACGCGAAACTCGCTAGCAGGCCGTAACATGCAAAAAGGCCGCGCCCTACACAGGGCGCGGCCTTTTCATTCAAAGCAGCGCAGATCAGTTATCCAGCGCCACCCGCCCAGCCGCTTCGCGCTTGCGATGCACCAGCAGCCCGGCCGCCACCACACCAATGCTCAGCAAGGCAGTGGCGATGATCTCGGCGCGGTGATCTTCACGCAGCCCCATCACCACCAGCACAGCAACGATGAAGGCGATGGTCGCCCAGGTCAGGCCCGGGAACAGCCACATCTTGAAGTCGATCTTCTCGCCACGCGCTTCACGCTGGCTGCGCATGCGCAGTTGCGACACCGCGATCACCAGGTACACCAGCAGCGCAATGGCGCCGGAGCTGGCCAGCAAGAACTCGAACACCTGGGCCGGCGCCACATAGTTGGCGAACACGCACAGGAACGCTGCCGCAGTCGACATCAACACCGCCACATGCGGTGTACCTGCCTTGGTGGTGCGTTGCGACATGGCCGGGGCATCGCCACGCTTGCCCAGGGAGAACAGCATGCGCGAGGAGGTGTACAGCGCCGAGTTCAGGCAGCTGGTGACGGCGACCAGCACGACGATGTCGACGATCAGCTTGGCATTCGGCACACCGATGCGGCTCAGCACAGTCTGGTAAGAGCCCAGTTCAGCCAGGGCCGGATCGTTCCACGGCACCAGCGCCACGACCAGGAAGATCGACACCAGGTAGAACAGGCAGATACGCCAGATCACCGAACTGGTCGCGCGGCTGATCTGCTTGCCTGGGTCTTTGGACTCGGCAGCGGCGATGGTGACGATTTCGGTACCCATGAACGAGAACATGGTGGTCAGCATGGCTGCCAGCACTGCGCCCAGGCCATTGGGCATGAAGCCTTGGGTGTCGAACAGGTGGCTGACACCGCTTACCTGGCTGCCAGGCGCCAAGCCGAACATGGCCACGCAACCCACGACGATGAAGCCAATGATCGCCAGGACCTTGAGCAAGGCGAACCAGAACTCGAATTCGCCGTAGTTCTTCACACTGCACAGGTTGGTCAGGGTCAGCACCAGCGTGATGATCAAGGAGAAGGCCCACAGATCAACAGCAGGGAACCAGGCATGCAAAATGGCCGCGGCCGCGTTGGCCTCCAGCGGAATCACCAGCACCCAGAACCACCAGTACAGCCAGCCAATGGTGAAGCCGGCCCAGCGCCCAATGGCGCGATCGGCATAGGTAGAGAAAGAACCGGTGTCCGGTGAAGCAATGGCCATCTCGCCAAGCATGCGCATGACCAGTACGACCAAGGTACCGGCGGCGGCGTAGGCCAGCAGTACGGCCGGGCCAGCGGCGGCGATGGCGTGGCCGGAGCCAACGAACAGACCGGCGCCAATCACGCCAGCGATGGACAGCATGGTGACATGCCGCGATTTGAGCCCCTGAGCGAGGTCATTGGAATTGTTACCGCTCATAAAACTACCTTTGTAAGGAGTGGACCACTCCGACTACGGGAACGAAGCGCGCCTGGGGTTGGTTAGGCGTCGCTGCAATCGGCGGTTTCCTACTGGCAATAAGTGAGCCATCGGCTGAATACATTCGTCAGAAAAATCTGGCAACCGTAAAGGGCGCGGCTTGCAGGGCTTTCGGCCATGCCTTGACCGAAAGGCCGCCAAATCGCCGTGCAAGGTCCGGATTACTGAAATACCCACTTACAAATGCACCAAAGGTGCTCCCAGGTAACACCTATGCACCGCTGCAATGCAGAAAAGTACAACCGACAGGTACAACCCTGCCTGGCAAGCGTGAGCAATGGCCTAGAAGGGGATTACCCGCGAATGGTCCAAAACCGCTTCCAAGCGCGGGCCAAAGCTGGCACCATCGCGCCTTTTTTCATCAAGGCTCTGGTGTTGGGCTAGACCTTCGCGGTCATCCTCGCGACGTTGCGCTGCAGCGATGCGACAATCTGCCCCGACAGCGACCCGAGCCCCTAGCGACCCTGTTGGCCGCCATAATGCCGCTATGCTAGCTTGGCGCACGCCAGGAAGGCCGCCAACAGCTGGGAACGCACCCGAACACATGAGGACCGCACATGGCTCAGGCCACGCCCGCGCTGGAAATCCGCAATCTGCACAAACGCTACGGCGAGCAGGAAATTCTCAAGGGCATTTCGCTGACCGCACGCGACGGTGACGTGATCTCCATCCTGGGGTCGTCCGGTTCCGGCAAGTCCACCTTGCTGCGCTGCATCAACCTGCTCGAAAACCCGCACCAGGGCGAAATCCTGGTGGCCGGTGAATCACTCAAGCTCAAGGCCGCCAAAAACGGCGACCTGGTCGCTGCCGACAACCGCCAGATCAACCGCCTGCGCAGCGAGATCGGCTTTGTCTTCCAGAACTTCAACCTGTGGCCGCACATGTCGATCCTCGACAACATCATCGAGGCACCGCGCCGCGTGCTCGGTCAAAGCAAGGCCGAAGCCATCGAAGCCGCAGAAGCCTTGCTGAACAAGGTCGGCATTTTCGACAAGCGCCACAGCTACCCCGCGCAACTTTCCGGTGGCCAGCAACAACGTGCCGCCATTGCCCGTACCCTGGCCATGAAACCCAAGGTCATCCTGTTCGACGAGCCAACTTCGGCGCTCGATCCGGAAATGGTCCAGGAAGTGCTAAACGTTATCCGCGCATTGGCCGAAGAAGGCCGTACCATGCTGCTGGTCACGCACGAGATGAACTTTGCCCGCCATGTGTCCAGTGAAGTCGTCTTCCTGCACCAGGGCCTGGTTGAAGAGCAAGGATCGCCGCAGCAGGTCTTCGAGAACCCGACCTCGGCGCGTTGCAAGCAATTCATGTCCAGCCACCGCTAACGGAGCAACACGAATGCAGACCTATAAGAAATTCCTCCTGGCCGCTGCCGCCACCCTGGTGTTCTCGGCAAATGCCATGGCAGCCGAAAAACTCAAAATGGGCATCGAGGCGGCCTACCCGCCGTTCAACAACAAAGATGCCAGCGGCCAAGTGGTCGGCTTTGATAAAGACATCGGCGACGCACTGTGCGCCAAGATGAAAGTCGAATGCGAAGTGGTCACCTCTGACTGGGACGGCATCATCCCGGCGTTGAACGCCAAGAAGTTCGACTTCCTGATCTCGTCGCTGTCGATCACCGATGAGCGCAAACAGGCCGTCGACTTCACCGACCCGTACTACTCGAACAAGCAGCAGTTCATCGCGCCGAAAAACGTCGATTTCAAAACCGACGATAAATCGCTCGAAGGCAAGACCATCGGCACCCAGCGCGCCACCCAGGCCGCGACCTGGCTGGACGATCACGGCGGCATGGACGGCAAATTCAAGGTCAACCTGTATGACGGCCAGGAAAACGCCTACCTGGACCTGACCTCCGGCCGCCTCGACGCCATCCTTGCCGACAAGTACGCCAACTACGACTGGCTGAAGTCCGAAGCCGGCAAGAACTACGAGTTCAAAGGTGAGCCGGTCAACGACAGCGACAAAGTCGGCATCGCCGTACGCAAAGGCGACAATGAGCTGCGCAACAAGCTCAATGCCGCACTGAAGGAAATTGTCGCCGACGGCACCTACAAAAAGATCAACGACAAGTACTTCCCGTTCAGCATCTATTGATTCGCCCCGACCGGCACGCCCTTGAGGCGTGCTGGTCCCTAGAACGACCCTACCCATGAATATCGACCTGCACGGATTCGGTCCGGCCCTTGCGGCTGGCACCTTGATGACCGTAAAACTGGCGCTCTGCGCCTTGCTGCTGGGGCTGATCCTGGGCCTGCTCGGTGCCCTCGCCAAAACGTCCCCGGTCAAGCCACTGCAATGGCTTGGCGGCTTCTACTCGACCTTGGTTCGCGGTGTGCCCGAACTGCTTTGGGTCCTGCTTATTTATTTCGGCACCGTTGGCATGATGAACAGCCTCGGCGAGGCGCTCAATATGCCCGGCCTTGAGCTCAGTGCCTTCGCCGCCGGCGTCATCGCCCTCGGCCTGTGCTTCGGCGCCTACGCCACCGAAGTGTTCCGTGGCGCCATCCTGGCAATCCCCAAGGGCCACCGCGAAGCCGGCCTGGCACTGGGCCTGTCCAAGGCGCGCATTCTGTCGCGGATCATCCTGCCGCAGATGTGGCGCATTGCACTGCCTGGCCTGGGCAACCTGTTCATGATCCTGATGAAAGACACCGCGCTGGTGTCGGTCATCGGCCTGGAAGAAATCATGCGCCACGCGCAGATCGGCGTGACCATGACCAAAGAGCCGTTCACCTTCTACATGGTCGCGGCCTGCATCTACCTGGGCTTGACCGTCATCGCCATGACCGGCATGCACTTCATGGAAAAACGCGCCGCTCGCGGCTTTGCGAGGGCTGAATCATGAATTGGGAAGTCATCATCAAATGGCTGCCACGCCTGGCGCAGGGCGCGACCCTGACCCTGGAGCTGGTGGCCATCGCGGTGGTTGCCGGGCTGATCCTGGCCATCCCGCTGGGCATCGCCCGCTCGTCCCGCCACTGGTACGTGCGCGCCCTGCCGTTCAGCTACATCTTCTTCTTCCGCGGTACGCCGCTGCTGGTGCAGCTGTTCCTGGTCTATTACGGCCTGGCCCAGTTCGACGCCGTGCGCAACAGTTCGTTGTGGCCTTACCTGCGCGATCCGTTCTGGTGCACCGTGCTGACCATGACCCTGCACACCGCCGCCTACATCGCCGAGATCCTGCGCGGCGCGTTGCAGTCGATCCCCAAAGGTGAGATCGAAGCCGCACGGGCGTTGGGCATGTCGCGGGGCAAGACCCTGTTCTACATCATGCTGCCGCGCGCCGCCCGGATCGGCCTGCCGGCCTACAGCAACGAAGTGATCCTGATGCTCAAGGCCAGCGCCCTGGCCAGTACCGTCACCCTGCTGGAACTGACCGGCATGGCGCGTACCATCATCGCCCGCACCTACCTGCCGGTGGAGATCTTCTTTGCCGCCGGGTTGTTCTACCTGCTGATCTCGTTTGTGCTGGTGCAAGGCTTCAAACTGTTGGAGCGCTGGTTGCGGGTAGACGCCTGCCAAGGGCGCTAAACCTTACTGGCCTCTTCGCGGGCAAGCCCGCTCCCACAGGAATGCCACAGGGCTCAAACCTTGTGCCCCCTGTAGGAGCGGGCTTGCCCGCGAAGGGCTGCAAAGCAGCCCCAACCCTGCCGACCACAACCATGACCCCACTGCCCATCCTCCACAGCCACCCGCTAAGCGACCGCTTCCAGGCCTTAGACCAGTTCCTGACCGAGCACCAGCACCTGTGGAAACCCAGGCCATTCACCGCCCTGCGCCTGGAATGGGAAACCCAACACCCAACGCTCGCCGCCCACCTGCGCCAATCCCCCCTGGCCGATGCCGACGCCGAGCCCGCCCCAACCACCCTGCCCGCGCCCTTCCCACAACTGGCCCGGCAAGCCCACCACCTCAGCGCCCTGGATACACTGCCCGACGCCGGCCTGCCGCCCGCCGCCCACCGCCTCGACGTCGGCGTACCCGGCCGCAAATGGCAGCAGATCGAAGCCTTCACCCGCCGCCTGGCCTTCAACGAGCAACCCCAGCACTGGCTGGACTGGTGCTCCGGCAAAGGCCACCTCGGCCGCCGCCTGCTGCAGCCCGGCCAGCAGCTGACCTGCCTGGAATACGACACCGAGCTCGTCGCCGCTGGCCAGGCCCTGAGTGACCACCACCACCTGCCCGCGCGCCATGTGCATCAAGACGTGATGGCCGCCGACAGCGCCCGCCACCTCGACAGCGACAAAACCGTGGTGGCCCTGCACGCTTGCGGCGACCTGCACGTACGCCTGCTGCGCCTTGCCAGCCAGCAAGGCTGCCGCCAAGTCGCGGTGGCCCCCTGCTGCTACAACCGCATCGAAGCGCGGCACTACCAGCCGTTATCCACAGCCGCCCAAGCCTCCAGCCTACAGCTTTCGCTGGACGACCTCGGCCTGCCACTGAGTGAAACCGTCACCGCCGGCGCCCGCGTGCGCCGCCAGCGCGACACCTCGATGGCCCGTCGCCTGGGCTTCGACCTGCTGCAACGCCAACAGCGCCAGTGTGATGATTACCTGCCCACCCCCTCGCTGCCGGTGGCCTGGCTGGACAAGCCCTTCGAGGCGTATTGCCGCGACCTGGCCGCACTCAAGCAACTCCCGCTGAGCGGCACGCCAGACTGGGCTGCCCTTGAGGCCGCCGGCTGGCAGCGCCTGGCCGAAGTGCGCAACCTCGAACGGGTGCGCAACCTGTTCCGCCGCCCCCTGGAACTGTGGCTGGTACTCGACCGCGCCCTGTTCATGGAAGAACAAGGCTATGCCGTGCGCCTTGGCTTGTTCTGCGACTATCCACTCACGCCGCGCAACCTGCTCATCCTCGCGGAACGCGACCGTTAGCCGCAGCACAACCTGTGGATAAGTCTGTGCACAAGCTTTTGATGAATGGTTGGATCCAAGCGCTATTTCAAGCGTTTGGCTTATTCCTGCAGGCAGTTCAAGGCCCGCAAAAACAGGCATTTGCGCAAAGACCAGCGGCGTATGGGTTCGGCATGCCTTTCGCGCAAGTTGGCAATGCTACTTGTGCATAAACTTTTGTTGTGCTTTCTGCAGGGGCCACAAAGCGGCCCAATGCGTCAACGGTTTTTGTTCTTGGCCAGCTCGATATCGTTCATCAACGCCTTGGCCAGCGCCGCCAGGTAATCGGCTGCGCCCAACTGCTTATGGTCGTCTTCCATATCGCCCTCCCTGAGCAGGTGCTTGATATAGCCGAGCAGGATCGACACCTGCTCGTAGGCGTCGTCGATGGGGATGCCGGGTTGTACGCGCAGCAGGTTAACCGGTGGGTTGCCGACTTCGAGGAAGGTTTCCAGGCCTGCGGTGGTGATCTCAATGTGGGGCTGGGGTGGATCGGGGACGACCTTGATCATGGCGTAAGTCCTTATTCAATTAAGGTACTGCCACTGAATCTTTCTCACGGATTTAGGTGGCAGCCGTACGCGGGGTGAGAAACCGAGTGAATAAGGAAGCCCGGCCAGACCGAAGCCTGCCCGCGTACAGCCACCATTACGAGGTAGCACTCATTCATAATCGGGTTCTCACACCCGGTCGCCGAAACGACCCGAAAACGGTATCCGTGAGGCACTTCCCCGACAACAGCGATACTTCGGCAGCGCGCGTAGGATAGGTCCGAAGCAGGCCAACCCCGAAGCATTTGGTTTCAGGTTCAGAAATGCCTTACAGGTCACGCACCGCCTCCCCTTCCAGGGTGTATTATCCGCCCCCCAAATCATTAAAAAGACACGTCGCACGCTGACCGCCAGCCCTGCGACCTTCTGGCGTTGCGCCAGAACCGACAATGGAACAACGGACCCTCATCGTGACCCAAGCCAAGCCCCTTGCCCTCTTGACCCTCGCCATGGCCCTGACCGCGTGTGCCGGCGGCACCCCAAGCCAGCCTTCCAGCAATTTGGGCTGGGACACCCCCGCCATGCAGCTGGGCGGCGACCGAGGCCTGCCCCTGCGCGCCGAGACCCCTTGCCGCAAGCGCGGCTGCGACAACGACAAGCTGTTTTTCAACCCTGGCAAAACCGAGCCAAACGTCAACACGATCCACCGCGGCTGGTAGGAAAAATCTCCTTTTAAGCCGGTGACTTAGCTCATTTGCAAACAATCGCAAGGAAGTGGTTTACAGGCGCCAAACGATCGTTATAATGACGCCCCATTGCCGGTATAGCTCAGATGGTAGAGCAACTGACTTGTAATCAGTAGGTCCCGGGTTCGATTCCTGGTGCCGGCACCATACGCAGTATCAAAAAAGGCTCACCGAAAGGTGGGCCTTTTTTTGCTTGTGCCGTCACTTAAACGGTAATTTGAAAGCCCCCCCCGCAAGCTCCACCCCACCTTGATACCAATCAAAGCCCAAACCACCAAACCGCATAGCGTGAAATCAGCCCCCCACTGCGCGAGGACTGAACACCATGCCCAAAAAATTCCCCACCCACCCCAGCCACCCCGAGCGCATCTGCTGGGGCTGCGACCTCTACTGCCCAGCCAAGGCACTGGCCTGTGGCAATGGGTCAGACCGGACCATGCATCCAGTGGAGTTGTTTGGCGAGGACTGGGACAGGTTTGAGGACCGGTTGGATAAGCCGATTGATGAGGTGTCGGGGGTGCAGTGCAGTTGATTGTGGGTGGGAAAGGGGGCCGCTTTGCGGCCCATTCGCAGCACAAGGCTGCTCCTACAGGGGGGGTCAGAATGACGTGCTGAGGGTCAGCGACAGATTGCGGGGGTCGCCATAGATTGCCCCGGCATAGAAGCCGTAGCGGGTGTAGTAATGCTTGTCGAACAGGTTATTGGCATTGAGGCTAACGCTGGTCTCGTCCGTCAGCTGGTACTTGGCCATGGCATTCCAGATCGCATACCCCGACCAGTTGACGTCGGTCGAGCCTGCGCTTACGCCATTAGTGGGCTGGCCAGCCGGGCTGGACACCGCGCGGATGTTGCTCTGCGCGGTAACCCCTGCGCCAAGCGTCAGGCGGTCCAGTGGGCCGGACAGGCGATAGGTGGTGGAGGCCTTGAACAGGTGGGACGGGTCGCTGCGGCCGTCGCTGTCGATGCGGCGGAAGTGCAGGTAGGTGTAGCCGGCGTAGACGTTCCAGCTGGGGGCCAGTGCGCCGGCGATTTCCAGGTCGATGCCGTCGGTTTCCTGGCCGGAACCGGCCTTGTAGGCGTCGTTGCCGGTGGGGGTGGTCAGGTCGCCGTCCAGCACGGCTTTGTTTTCCTGCTTGGTGCGGAAGTACGCGGCCGAGGCATTCAGGCGGCCATCGAACCACTCGCCTTTGATGCCGGTTTCGTAGCTTTGGCCGCGAATGGGTTCGACTTTGCTGCCGCTGCTGGTCTCGGCGGTTTGTGGGGTGAAGATGTCGGTGTAGCTGGCGTACAGCGAGTAGGTGTCGTTGAGGTCGTAAATTGCCCCCAGGTAGGGGGTGACGATGCCGTTTTCTTCCTGGCTGGTGCGCACGCCGGCGTTGCTGCGGGTAATCGCCGAGTAGTTGCTGGTACGCACGCCGACGATCACCGACAGTGGGTCGGTGATGCTCAGGCGGGTCGCTGCGTACATGCCTTGCAGGCGGGTGGTGGTTTTGCTGTGGCGGCCGGTGCGCGAGGCGAGCATGTCGTAATCGTCATCCACGCCATTGCGCCAGTCGGTCAGCGGGAAGCCGTTGTTGGCGCGGAACTGGCAACCCAGCGCTGCGGCGCTGACTTGGCTGTCGCTGACCATGTTGCAGGTGTATTCCGGCGACCAGGCGACGGTGCGGCTGTCGTTGTAGCCGACCATCGCTTGGTGGGTGCGGCCAAACAACTGGAACGGGCCGGACAGGTCGATTTGCGCAGACTGCTGGGTGGTGTCGCTGGAGCTGTGCAGGCCGTTGAGCACGGCGCCGCTGCCGTCCTGGTCCCAGTAGCCGCCAAAGCTGCCGCGCCCGGCCGAGTTGACCTTGGCCAGGCCGCGGTGGTTGAGGGCCTCGGCGGTGCTTTGCGCGGCCTTGAGGTTCAGCGACCAGTCGTTGTCGAAGCGGTGTTCGAGGGAGCCGAAGGCGGTGCGGGTGGTGTACTCGCCAAAGCTCCAGCTCGGCACTACGTTGGTGCTGCGCGGCAGGTCGGTCTTGCTGCCGTCGCCGTACCAGATCGGGATGTTCGCGCCCCAGCCGCCGCCGACTACTTTGTTGTATTCGTACTGGTAGCCGGCGCCCAGGGTGGTGGCGTCGTCGAGGTCAAATTCGAAGTTGGCCAGCGCGGCGCGGGAGCGTTCGGACTGGTTGTCGCGGAACGAGTTGGCGTCCTGCTGGGTCATCACGAAGCGCGAACGCAGGCGGCCGTCTTCGGACAGCGGCAGGTTAAGGTCGGCGCCCAGGCGGCGTTTGTCCCAGCTGCCGTAGGTGGCGTAGGCGCTGCCGCCGAAGGTTTTGGTCGGGGCCTTGCGGATCAGGTTGACGGTGGCCGACGGGTCGCCGGTGCCGCCGAGCAGGCCGTTGGCGCCACGGACGATATCGATGCGCTCGTACAGGTCCATGTTCAGCGCATTACCCCCGCCGCTGAAATCGGAGCCGCCCTGGAACTGCAGGCCATCGACCTTCCAGTTGGTGATGGAATAACCGCGGGCGCGGTAGTCGGTGCGGCCGCCCACTTCGGCCTTGCTCGCGGTCACGCCTGGCGTGGTTTCCAGCGCCTGCTCGATGGTGTGGATGGCGCGGTCGTCCATCTGCTGGCGGGTAATGGTGGTCACCGACTGCGGTGTTTGGCGCGGCGTCAGCTTGAGGCCGGTTGAACTGCGGCTGCTCTCGACCGTGTACCCTAGCTGGCCGGTTTCATCGGCAGGCACCAGCGCGCTGTCCTCGATCTGCGTGGCATCCAGCTCCAGGGGCTGGCTGTCAGCCGCCATCGCTGCGCCGCTGATGGCCACGGCAATGAAGAAGGCCAGCGGGTTGAGGCGACTTCCGCCTCGGCTGATGGGAGAGAAGTCGTTCATGATGCTCCGAGGTTTCATTTGGGAAGGTTTCGTATTCGCAGATGATTTTTTGTTACGATTCTAGGGATCCGCCCTTGGGGCTCCAGGCCCGGCTTGTACGGGCTTGTAATCGAACGTAACGAGCGCCACCGGCCCTCATCGAACAGGTGTTTTTTGAAATGAGCACGACCCTGCTAGTTGTCGACGATGACGACGAGATCCGCGAACTTCTCTGCGATTACCTGACCGATGCCGGCTATACCGTGCTAGCGGCCGCGGACGGCGACGGGATGCGCCAGCAACTGGCGCTGCATAAAGTCGAGCTGGTGGTGTTGGACTTGATGCTGCCCGGCGAGGATGGCTTGAGCCTGTGCCGCCAGTTGCAATCGACGCCCGGGCTGGCGGTGATCATGTTGTCGGCCAAAGGCAGCACGCTGGACCGCATCATTGGCCTGGAAGTGGGCGCGGACGATTACCTGGCCAAACCCTTCGAGCCACGCGAGCTGATTGCCCGGATAAAAGCGGTATTGCGGCGCCCGCAGCGCCTCGACACGCCGGTTGCAAAGCCCGCTGTGGAAGCGCAGCAGTTCGCCGGATTTCGCCTCGACCACGTCAAACGCCTGCTCACCCGCCCTGACGGCGAAACGCTGACCCTGCCCCGCTCCGACCATCGCGTATTGCGCGAGTTGCTGGGGGCCAACAACCGCGTAGTGTCCCGCGATCAGCTGACCCGCAGTGCGTTCGGCCGTGACCACCTGCCTGACGACCGCTCGGTGGACATGTGCGTCAGCCGCCTGCGCCAGCAATTGCGGCGCGCGCCGGGTGGCGCAGCGCAGATCCTTACCATCCGCAACGAAGGCTACTTGCTGAGCCTTGCGCGCAGCGAGGCTGATGCCTGACATGCGCTGGCTTCGCCGGCTATGGCCGCGCACGCTGTTTGGCCAACTGCTGTTGATCATGGTCAGCGGCACCGTGGTGATCCAGTTGATGTCGAGCAGCATCTGGTTCGATGTGCGTTTCGCCCAGGTGCTTGAGGCCCCTGTTCGGCTGATCGCCGCCCGCAGCGCGCCGCTGATCGCCAGTGCCAATTGCCATGGCAGCCCGTTGCAGGCACCTGCCCACTATCAGCTGCGCTGCGCCGAAAACCTGCCCGCGGCGGAACACGACGAACGCAGAGGGCGCAAGCGTATCGAACTGCTGCTGCAACAGGCCCTCAAGTACGAACTGGGCCACGCCCAGGAGGTGCGCCTGCTGAAGGTGCACCTGACCGATGAACTGGGCCAGCCGATTGTCTGGCGCAGCCTGTTCGGTTTGCGCACGGCGCAGGCACATATCGCGTTTGCCGTGCCGCTGGCCGATGGGCATTGGCTGACCATCGATGGCCAGGAGCTGCAGGGCTGGAGCGGCGAGTCCGCCTGGGTGTTGATCAGCGATTACCTGCTGCGGGTGTATGCCCTGCGCATCGTCGCCGTGCTGTTGGTGTGCCTGGTGGCGGTGCGCTTGTGCCTGCGCCCGTTGCGGCGCCTGGCGGATGCCGCGCGCGGCCTGGGCAGCAACCTGGAACAGCCGCCCTTGGCGCTGGACGGGCCGGAAGAAGTGCGCCAGGCCGCCCAGGCCTTCAACGCGATGCAGCAGCGGTTGATTGCGATGGTCAACGACAAGGCCTATTTCCTGGCTGCCGTGTCCCACGACTTGCGCACCCCGCTGACCCGCATGCGCCTGCGCCTGGAGCGCTTGCCGGACGACGAGCATCGCCAGCGCCTACGGCAGAACATCACGCAGATGGACGACATGATTGGCCAAGTGCTCGACTACCTGCGGGCCGGGGAGCAGCAGAACCTGCAACAGGTGGACCTGGACCGGCTGGTGGCCCGGCAGTGTGCCGACTTGTCCACAGCCCGCGAGCCACTGCCGGTTCATGGCCAGGGTGGCAGTTTGCGGGTTGATGCGCTGCTGCTGCAGCGTTGCCTGCAGAATTTGCTGGTCAATGCCTTGCGCTATGGCAAGGAGGTTTCGGTCACGCTGGAGCGCGCGACCACGGGGGTTTATATCCATGTCGATGACCGAGGGCCGGGGATCGCGCCAGGCTTGCTGGCGACGGTTACCGACCCGTTCGTGCGGGGTGAAGGGTCGCGTAACCAGGCGTCTGGCGGGTATGGCTTGGGGTTGAGTATTGCCCAGCGGATCGCGGCCAGCCATGGCGGCGAGTTGCTGTTGTGCAACCACGACGGCGGTGGGCTGCGGGCCAGCGTGCTGTTACCTCGATAACCTGTCACCGCGCCCCCCCTTTGTGGGAGCGGCCTTTCGCGACGCAAGGCCGCTCCCACAAAGCGCTGAGCGCTCGGGATCAGGTAACAGTGTTTTACCGATTGCCCAGGTTTTCCGCAGCCCGCCATTGCCTATCCTAGGCGGGTCATCCTGCCTGCGATGGACCCATGAAACACTCACTGCCCAGCCGCTACGTCTGCCTTTTCATCTGCCTGTCGTTCACCTGTGCCAGCCTCCCATTACTGCCCCAACATGCCTGGCTCTGGCCATTCACACTGATCACCGCCCTGCTCAGCCTGGTCGGCCTCAATGACCTGCGCCAGAGCCACCACGCGGTGCGGCGCAACTACCCGATCCTGGGCAACATCCGCTACTTGATCGAAACCATCCGCCCGGAAATCCGCCAATACCTGATCGAAGGTGACGACGACAAGCTGCCGTTTTCACGGTCCCAGCGTTCCCTGGTGTATGCACGGGCGAAGAACGAGAGCGCCGAAAAAGCCTTCGGCACGCTCAACGATGCCTACAAACCCGGCTTCGAATTCATCAGCCATTCGATGCTGCCGGTGGCCACGCCCGACCCCGCCTCGTTCCGCATCGCCATTGGCGGGCCGCAGTGCCGGCAACCGTACTCGGCATCTATCTTCAACATCTCGGCCATGAGTTTCGGCGCCCTCAGCGCCAACGCCATCGCGGCGCTCAACCAGGGTGCACGGCTGGGGCGCTTTGCCCATGACACCGGTGAGGGCAGCATCAGCCCGTACCACCGCGAACATGGCGGCGACCTGATCTGGGAGATCGGCAGCGGTTACTTTGGCTGCCGCACCGAAGAAGGCCGTTTCGACCCGCAACGCTTCGCCGAACAAGCCCGCTCGCCGCAAGTAAAGATGATCGAGATCAAGCTCAGCCAAGGCGCCAAGCCCGGCCACGGCGGCATCCTCCCAGGGCACAAAGTCAGCCCGGAAATCGCCGCCACCCGTGGCGTGCGTGAGGGCGAGGACTGTATTTCGCCCGCCGCCCATAGCGTGTTCCGCACGCCGGTCGAACTGCTGCGGTTCGTTGCCAGCCTGCGCGAACTGTCGGGCGGCAAGCCGGTGGGTTTCAAGTTCTGCCTGGGCCACCCGTGGGAATTCATGGGCATTGCCAAAGCGATGCTGGCGACGGGAATCACCCCCGACTTTATCGTCGTCGACGGCAAGGAAGGCGGCACCGGTGCGGCGCCACGCGAGTTCAGTGACAACATGGGCGTGCCCATGCGCGAAGGCTTGATGTTCGTGCACAACACCTTGGTCGGCCTGAATTTGCGCTCGAGCATTCGCATTGGCGCGGCGGGCAAAATCGTCAGCGCCTTCGACATCGCCAGTGTGCTGGCCATTGGTGCCGACTGGGTGAATTCGGCGCGCGGCTTCATGTTCGCCATTGGCTGCATTCAGTCGCAGAGCTGCCACACCAACAAATGCCCGACCGGGGTCGCCACCCAGGACCCGCTACGCCAGCGTGCGTTGGTGGTGCCGGACAAGGCTCAGCGGGTGGCGAGCTTCCACCGCAATACCCTGCATACATTGGCTGAGATGCTTGCGGCGGCGGGCCTGGAACACCCGTCGGAGCTCAAGCCCAAACATTTGGCACGGCGTGTCAGCGCCAGCGAGATCGGCTTGTTTTCAGACCTGCACACGTTCCTCAAGCCTGGCGAATTGCTCAGTGGCTCGATTGAAAGCGAGTTTTATGCGCGGATGTGGCGGATGGCGCGCAGCGACAGTTTTGCGCCGGAGACTGGGGAGGTTGTGCAAAAAGAAGTAGTGCGCCACAGACAGGCCGAGCCAGCCTGAAAGCTGGGGTGCTTCGCACCCCTTTCGCGGCGCAAGGCCGCTCCCACACGTACAACGCAAATCTCTGTAGGAGCGGGCTTGCCCGCGATGGGCTGCAAAGCAGCCCCGACGCCATCCGATCAGAAGATGCTGATCGGGTACTCGACGAATACGCGGACTTCGTTACCGTCGTCGTTGTAGCCGTTCTGCTGTACGGCATTGTTGGTGCGTACGAACGAGCTGCGCAGCTTGACCGACAGGTCTTTGGCCGGGCCGTCTTGAACCACGTAACGGATCTGGTTGAAGATCTCGCGCTCTTTACCTTCACCGAACCCTTGCGGGTTGGCGACGTTGCGGGTGTTGATGTTGTCACCCACTACGTAGGCCAGCTTGTAGGTCAGGCCCGGTACGCCGTAGGCGCCGAAGTCCAGGCCGTAGCCCAGCTGCCAGGAGCGCTCGTCTTCGGCGTTGAAGTCAGACCAGTACGAGTTGGCCAGGTAGATGGTCGAACCACCGTCACCCACGCCACCGGCGTTCTGGTAGAAGCCGTAGTTGTAACCGGTGCTGCCGGTGCTGCGCTGGTGAGCGATGGTGAACGAGTGCGCACCGTAGGCGTAGGTCGCCGCCAGGCTCCAGATGGTGTTGGAGTCACCATTGAGCTCGGCCGCTTTGACGAACTTGTTGTTGATGTCCGACTTGTAGCCGTTGAAGTCCAGGGTCAGGGACTGGTCGCTGGCGATCGGGAAGACATAGTTCATGCCCAAGTAGTGCTTCTGCATCACGTCTTCGTTGTCTGCGGTGTACAGCGAAGCGGTGAAGTTGTCGGTGAACTTGTAGCTACCACCGAAGACGTTGATCGACTTCAGGCCACCACCGTCACGACGCTCGGCACTTTTGCGCGCTTCTTGGGTGAAGCGGCCGGCGTTCAGTTCCAGGCCCTGGATTTCTTTGGAAGTGATCAGGGTACCGGTGAAGCTTTCTGGCAGCAGACGTGCGTCGTCGTACTGCAGCACAGGCAGTGCTGGCATCTGGTCACCGTACTTGAGCACGGTGTTGGAGATGCGGAATTTCACGGCTGCGCCGCCACGGGCCAGGTTATGTGGCGAGCTGGCGTTGCCGTCGGCGTTCTTGGTGTCGTGCGGTTTGAAGAAGTCGACGCCGCCACCACCGTTGTGGCCTTTGCCGCCGTCCAGACGCAAGGCGTACAGGCCGAATGCGTCGACGCCGACACCGACGGTGCCCTGGGTGAAACCGGAGGAGAAGTTGGCGATGACGCCTTGGCCCCATTCGATCTGGTCATCGGTACCGTGCTTCTTGTCACGGTTGATGTAGGCGTTGCGCAGCAGAACGTTGGCGTGGCTGTCTTCGATGAAGCCCTTGCTGTCGGCCTGCTCATTGGCCTGGGCCTGGGTCGCGGCGATCATTGCCAGTGCGACCAGGCTGATCCTGGTTTTCAACATGTTGTTTTCCTTATTTCTTAATCAAAAACGCTTCGCAATATGACGCCAGGAACCAACGCCCCTTCGTAGGTTCGACGCTATGCGGATCCAGACTGAAAGGCTTGCCGGCGATCGCACGGTGGCCTTTTACAGCAGCATGGCCATGTCATGGCCAGCAGGCGTTGGCCGAATCCTAGCGGTGTGCGATTACAAATGTCAAAAAATCGTGAAATGCAGGTTGATATAACTAAAATCACCCAGCCCGCTGGTGCATTTCCATGCCTGTTGGCGCTATCAGTGGGCATTTTTTCTTCTGTCAGAAATGTCGCTTTGACCAACCCGGCAGCTTTCATGGGCGCGGAGCATACAACAGCGGCAGTTACAAAGTGATACATATGTAAAGACAACCCTTTACAAATACCCAAGCAACAGTAAATAGCAAGCATTACCATTCGCACCCTTTCTCACCTGCCACGGTCCGGATGTCTCCATGCTTGTACCCTGCCGCCTCTCCCCGCTGACGCTTGGCCTATCGCTGCTGTTCAGCGCCAGCCTGGCCACCGCTGCCACCACCACCCTGCCGGAAATGTCAGTGACTGCCGAAGGCGAGCGCGAGGAGGACAACCCGCGGGTCAAGGAAGTCAGTACCGCGACGCGCACCTCGACGCCCGTGCGCTACGTGCCCCAGGCCATCGACACGGTCAAGACCGCCAACGTGCTGGACTACGGCAACAACACCCTGGGCAAGGCACTTGAGGGCATCCCCAACGTCAGCAGCGGCGCCGACACGCGCTTCGACAGCGTGCGCATCCGCGGCTTCGAGGCCAGCAACGACTTCTACCTGGACGGCATTCGCGACGACAGCCAGTACATTCGCGACCTGAACAACATCGAGCGGGTCGAGGTGCTCAAAGGGCCCGCGGCGGTGTTGTATGGCCGCGGCAGCCAGGGTGGCATCGTCAACCGCGTCAGCAAGGCGCCGGAGCACGGCCGCCGTTCGAGCATCGAGGCGCAAGGCGGCAGCGAAGATTTGCGCAGCCTGTACGCCGACCTCAGCGCCGACCCCAGCGATACCATCAGCCTGCGCCTGAACCTGGGCAACCAGGACAACAACAGCTTTCGCGACGGCATCGATGGCAGCCGCCAGCTGTTCGCCCCGTCGATGAGCTGGCAGCTCTCGCCCGACCTGAACTGGCTGGTGCAATACGAATACAGCCGCTACAACCGCACACCAGACCGCGGTATCCCCGGGGTCAATGGCCGCCCGGCCGACGTCAGCCGCAGCACCACCTACAGCGATACCCAGCGCGACTACATCGATGACCGCGCCCAGTCGCTGCGCTCGCGGCTCAACTACCAGCTGAACGAAACCTGGCAACTGCGCCACACCCTCGGCCTGTTCAAGCTCAACAGCGAGTTCGACAATACCTACGCGACGGGCTATAACGCCAGCACCAACACCGTCACCCGTCAGCGCTGGCAACAGGACCTGAACACCCGCAACCTGTTCAACAACCTCGAAGCCGAGGGCGACTTCACTACCGTGGGGCTGGAGCACAAGCTGTTGGTGGGCCTGGAGTTCGGCAGCCAACGGCGTGACCCGACCCTGTACACCGCTGCGCCTAATAGTGTGCCAAGCCTGGACGTTGGTAACCCCGACCGCAGCCGGCAGCACACGGGCCCAATGTTGCTGTCGAGCGACAACCACACCGTGGTCCAAAGCCGTGGCCTCTACCTGCAAGACCAGGTCCGCCTGAACGATCAATGGCAGGTGCTCGCTGGCGTTCGTTTCGACCAGTTCGAGGTAGAGACCACCAACAAGGATGGCCTGACCGAGCCGCAGGACAGCAACACCACCAGCCCGCGCCTGGGTGTGGTCTACACGCCGTGGCGCGATCACTCCTTCTATGCGTCGTGGAGCAAGACCTTCTCGCCAGTGGGCGGTGGCCTGATCGGCATTACCCCTGGCGCGCCGGGCAACACCAACGACACCGGGCCAGAGCTGACCCGCCAGAAGGAGATCGGGGTCAAGAGCGACTGGTTCGACCAGCGCCTCACCACCACCCTCGCCGTGTATGAACTGGAGCTGTACAACCGCCGCACGCGTGACCCGGAAAACCCGGAAATCACCCTGCTCAGCGGCTTGCAACGCTCCCGAGGCATCGAGCTGACCGCCACCGGCAATATCGTCGGCAACTGGTACGTGCGCGGGGGCATCGGCCTGCAGGATGCGACCATCGTCAAAGACAACAATAACCAGGAAGGCAACCGCATCAACGACGTGGCCAAGCGTAATGCCAGCCTGTTCGTGACCTGGAAACCGGAATTGGGCTGGTACGCCGAGACCGGCTTGACGTTGGTGGGTGAGCGTTATGCCGACAACCAGAACACCACGGTGTTGCCAGGCTACGGCCGCTGGGATGCGCTGGCCGGCTACCGCACCCACGACTGGGATGTGCGGGCGGCGTTGAACAACATTGCCGACAAGACCTACTACAGTTCGGCGACCAGTGCGGCGCAGATCCAGGTGGGCGACCCGCGGAGCCTGGTGGTGACGAGCACTTACCGCTTCTGATATTTGTTGGCTGTACCGGCCCCTTCGCAGCACAAGGCTGCTCCTACAGGGATCGCGCGCCACCTGTAGGAGCAGCCTTGTGCTGCGAAGGGGCCAGCACCGGTAAAACCGATGAGATCAGTGCCACACCGCCATCAGCGCCTGCATCTCTGCTTCGCTGATCAGCCCTTGCGGGTATCGCCCGGCAAGCAGACGTCGTGGGTCGGTCGTCCTGACCTGGATGTTTCCATGGTGCTTCAACCACTGCGCCAACAGCTTGAGCGATGGGTGGTTAACTGCCGATGGGCACAAAGCCGACTCACTTGCTGCGTTCATTTCCACACGTACTCCTTTGCCCGTGAGCGGCTAATTTACGTAGGCATTGTTACAGATCAGAGAGCTCGACCCATTCGAGCTATCTAATTGAAAAACAATACAAAACGTATGCCACTCAGGCGGCCGGACGTCGCGTGGAAAGGTCACCCGAAAAAAAGGCCCGTCGTATGACGGGCCTCTTTATTCAGGGTGGTCTCAGCGCTTGACTGGCGCCGGCTGCTGCTGGGTCAGGCAGTGGATATTGCCGCCCCCCAACAACAATTCACGGCCTGGGATCATGACCACTTCATGATCCGGGAAGAGCTCGGCCAGGATGGCTCTGGCCTGGGCATCGGCAGGGTCATCGAAGCTCGGCGCGATGATGCCGCCGTTGACGATCAGGAAGTTCACGTACGAGCCGGCCAGGCGCACCGACGGGTCGCGCTCCTGGCTACCGGCCACTTGGTCGACGCCAGCACACTCTTCAGCCGTGGCGTACAGCGGGCCAGGGATCGGCATCTTGTGCACCACGAACTCACGGCCTTTGGCGTCACGGGTGTTCTTCAACACGTCCATTGCCGCGTGGCAGCGGGCGTAGTTGGGGTCGTTGGAATCATCGGTCCAAGCCAGTAACACTTCGCCTGGGCGCACGTAACAGCAGAAGTTGTCGACGTGGCCGTCGGTCTCGTCGTTGTACAGGCCGTCCGGCAGCCAGACGACGGTATCGACTGCCAACTGCTCACGCAGGACCGCTTCGATTTCCTCACGGCCCAGGTGCGGGTTGCGGTTACGGTTGAGCAGGCATTCTTCGGTGGTGATCACCGTGCCCTCGCCGTCCACGTGGATCGAGCCACCCTCCAGCACGAAGCCCTCGGTCTGGTAGCGCTGGCAGCGCTCCATTTCCAGGACCTTGGCGGCCAGTTCTTCGTCACGGTTCCAGGGGGCGTAAAGCCCGCCATCGAAGCCGCCCCAGGCATTGAAGCCCCAGTCCACGCCGCGCACTTCGCCGTGGTCGTTGATGACGAAGGTCGGGCCGGTGTCGCGCACCCAGGCGTCGTCATTGCTGATTTCCACGACGCGGATGTTCGGCAGGTCGAGCTGACGGCGTGCGTTCTCGTACTGGCCAGCAGAAACACCCACGGTCACTGGCTCGAAGCGGGCGATGGCTTTGGCCAATGTCACATGGGCGGCCTGTGCCGGTTTGCCACCCAGGCGCCAGTTGTCCGAACGCTCCGGCCAGACCATCCAGACCTGGGTCTGCGGCGCCCATTCAGCGGGCATGTGGAAGCCGTCGGCACGGGGGGTAGAATTGAGGGTTTTCATGGTTAACCTCTGCGTAGGCCCTGAGCCGATGTGCGCTGGGGCGTTGGTCGATGGGGGTAGGAGCAACGATGGCAAATTTATAACCGATATATATCGGCTTTAAAAGCAAAAATAGCCGATCGGCAAAGCCTTATCGCTTATTAAATCGATATCAATCGGCATATCTACCATCATCACGCTCAAACCTATGATATTTGTCTGCCACCACCCTAGCCGACGAGCTAGGCTGCATGCCATAGAACTTGGTTTTCCAGAGGCGACTTGAGATGCGCATACTCGTCACAGGCGGCGCCGGCTTCATTGGCTCGGCGCTGGTCCGTCACCTGATCGGCAATACCGAACACGAAGTGCTGAACCTCGACAAGCTGACCTACGCCGGCAACCTCGAGTCGCTGCAAAGCATCGCCAACAATACCCGTTACGAATTCGTCCAGGCCGATATCGCCGATGCGGCGACAGTCAGTGCCGTGCTTGAGCGCTTCCAGCCCGACGCGATCATGCACCTGGCTGCCGAGTCCCATGTGGACCGTTCGATCGACGGCCCGGCGGCGTTCATCCAGACCAATATCGTCGGCACCTATGCCCTGCTCGAAGCCACTCGTGCCTGGTGGATCCGCCTGCCTGCCGAGCAGCGCGGTGCATTTCGCTTTCACCATATCTCCACCGACGAAGTGTATGGCGACCTGCATGGCGCCAACGACCTGTTCCACGAGACCACGCCGTATGCGCCCAGCTCCCCCTATTCGGCGAGCAAGGCCGCCTCGGACCACCTGGTACGCGCTTGGCACCGCACGTATGGCCTGCCGGTACTGATCACCAACTGCTCGAACAACTACGGCCCGTACCATTTCCCTGAAAAGCTGATACCGCTGATGATCCTCAATGCCCTGGCCGGCAAGCCACTGCCGGTGTACGGCAATGGCCAGCAGGTGCGCGACTGGCTGTTCGTCGAAGACCACGCCCGGGCGTTGCTCGAGGTGGTGAGCCGCGGCGAGGTCGGCGAAACGTACAATATCGGCGGCCACAACGAGCAGAAGAACCTCGACGTGGTCCACGCCATCTGTGCCCTGCTCGACGAGCTGGCGCCACAGCACCCTGAAGGTGTAGCCCGTTATGCAGACCTGATCACCTACGTTCAAGACCGCCCCGGCCATGACCTGCGCTATGCCATCGATGCCAGCAAGATCGAACGGGAGCTGGGCTGGGTACCGCAGGAAACCTTCGCCACCGGGCTGCGCAAGACCGTGCAGTGGTACCTGGATAACCTGCAGTGGTGCCGCCATGTCCAGGATGGCAGCTACCAGGGGGAACGCCTGGGCAATACCGACATCAAGGAGCTCATTGCATGACCAAGGGCATCGTCCTGGCCGGAGGATCCGGCACCCGCCTGCACCCCATCACCCTCGGGGTATCCAAGCAACTGCTGCCGATTTATGACAAGCCGATGATCTACTACCCGATCTCGGTGCTGATGCTTGCCGATATCCGCGACATCCTGTTGATCTCCACGCCCCAGGACCTGCCTCAGTATCGCCAGCTGTTCGGCGATGGCAGCCAGTTTGGCATTCGCATCAGCTATGCCGAGCAACCATCACCCGACGGCCTGGCCCAGGCGTTCCTGATCGGTGAGCAGTTCATTGGTGACGACTCGGTCTGCCTCATCCTCGGTGACAACATCTTCCACGGCCAGAGCTTCACCGAACAGTTGCAGCGCGCGGTCAGCCACCCCCGCGGCGCCACGGTGTTCGGCTATTGGGTCAAGGACCCGGAGCGCTTCGGTGTGGTCGAGTTCGACGAGCAGGGCAACGCGCTGTCCATCGAAGAGAAGCCACCCAAGCCCAAGTCCAGCTATGCCGTGACGGGCCTGTACTTCTACGACAACGACGTGGTCGAAATCGCCAAAGGCATTCGCCCCTCGGAGCGCGGCGAGCTTGAGATCACCGATGTCACCAATGCCTACCTCAAGCGCGGCGACTTGCGCGTGGAGCGCTTTGGCCGTGGCTTCGCCTGGCTCGACACCGGCACCCACGAGAGCCTGCTGGATGCCTCGCAATATGTGCAAACCATCGAGAACCGCCAGGGGTTGAAAGTGGCCTGCCTGGAAGAAATCGCCTTCAACAAGGGCTGGATCACCCGTGACCAGCTGCTGGCCAAGGCTGAAAAACTCAAGAAGACCGGTTACGGTCAGTACCTGGGCAAACTGGCAAACGAGTCTGCATGAACATCATCCCCACCGAGATCCCTGACGTACTGATCATCGAGCCGACGGTATACGGTGACAGCCGTGGCTTCTTCTTCGAAGCCTTCAATGCCCGCGAATTCGCGAAGCACACCGGCGTCACCGTGGACTTCGTCCAGGACAACCACTCGCGCTCCGTCAAAGGCGTGTTGCGCGGCCTGCACTATCAGGTGGAAAACACCCAGGGCAAACTGGTGCGGGTGGTACAGGGCGAGATACGCGACATTGCCGTGGACGTGCGCAGGCATTCGCCCACGTTCGGCAAATGGGTCGCGGTGCACCTGTCGGCCGATAATCATCGGCAATTGTGGATTCCACCGGGGTTCGCCCACGGTTTCTCGGTGGTCAGCGAATCGGCCGAGTTTCTCTACAAGACCACGGACTACTACAACCCTGGCGCAGACCGTTGCATCCGCTGGGACGACGCCGAGCTGGCCATCGACTGGCAACTCGCGGGGCCGCCGGTGCTGTCGGACAAAGACAAGGTCGGCGTACCGCTGAGCGAGGCGCAACTGCTGCCATGAAAATCATCGTCTGCGGCCGTAATGGCCAGGTTGCCCAAGCGCTGCAGGCGCAGTTGGCCGGGCTTGGCGAGCTACACGTGCTTGGCCGCGAGCACCTCGACCTGGCACAGCCCGAGGCCCTGCGCGAACCGCTGCGCCGGCTCGCCCCCGACCTGATCATAAACGCTGCCGCCTACACGGCAGTGGACCAGGCCGAACAAGAGCCCGCGCTGGCCTTTGCAATCAATGCCCATGGCCCCCGCGTACTCGCCGAAGAAGCAGCACGGCTGGGTGCGCCGCTCATCCACTACTCCACCGACTACGTCTTCGACGGCAGCAAAGCCACGCCCTATACCGAACAAGACACGCCCAACCCCCTGGGGGTTTATGGCCACAGCAAACTGGCCGGCGAGCAGGCGATTACCGCGGTGGCCGGCCAGCACCTGATCCTGCGTACCAGCTGGGTCTATTCGTTGTATGGGCGCAACTTCCTGCTGACAATGCAGCGCCTGCTGCAGGAAAAGCCCCAACTGCGCGTGGTAAACGACCAGATTGGCGCGCCGACGTCTGCCGCTACCCTTGCTGCCAGCACCCGCACGCTGATCGAGCGCTGGCAAGCCGGGCAGGCTGGCGACTGGGGCACCTACCACCTCACTGCGCAAGGTGAGACCTCCTGGTTCGGTTTCGCCCAGGCGATCGCCGAGCAGTTGCGGGCGCAAGGGTTACCCTGTGCCGAACTGCAGCCGATCCCGTCCAGCGAATACCCCACACCCGCCCGCAGGCCGCTCAATTCACGCTTGGACTGCTCACGCTTGGCCCAGCAATGGCATATCAGCCTGCAGCACTGGCAGCAGGCGCTGATCGACTGCCTCAAGTAGCGCATAATTGCGTCAGACTTTTCTGGCGCATTGACCTGATGATCGCGAAACCCACGCCCCCACGCCGTCCCCGCTGGCGCAGCCTGGCCCTGCTGGCCGTGTGCCTGATCCCACTGCTGTGGCCGCTGCATCATCTGGCCGAGCGCTATTACCAGGAAGAGCTGGCTTCGCAGAATCGCCAGACCCTCGACCTGTACGTCGCCAACCTGCTGGGCACCCTGCACCGCTACGAAACCCTGCCGCAAATCCTCGGCGACCTGCCGGCGCTGCGCGGCGTGCTGGCCGACCCGTTCCGCCTGGAAGCGGTGACCAACGCCAACCGCCTGCTCAAGGATATCGTCCAGCAGACCGGTGCCGAGGTCATGTACCTGATGGACGTTAGCGGCAATACCCTGGCCGCCTCCAACTGGGACAAGCACGACAGTTTTGTCGGTCGCAACTTCGCCTTCCGCCCCTACTTCAACGAAGCCATGGCCGGCCACCTGGGGCGCTTCTTTGGCCAGGGCACCACCTCGGCCAAGCGTGGCTACTTCTTCGCCGCCGCCGTGCGCGACCGCGAGCGGACCGTGGGCGTGCTGGTGGTCAAGGTCGACCTCGACCACACCGAAACCCTCTGGGGCCGTACCCCCGAGCAACTGTTGCTGACCGACCATAACGGCGTGGTCATCCTCACCTCTCGGCCGGACTGGCGCTTCCGCGCCACCCGCGCGCTGACCGAGGCCGAGCGCCAGGCGATCATCGCCATCCAGCCGTACCCGACCCAGGCCCCGCAACCCTTGGTGCTGAACCAGGACGCGTGGATCACCCAGACCCGCGACATCAAGGAAACCGGCTGGCAGGTCAGCATCCTCGCCCCGCGCATCCTGGTCGACCGCTCGGTGCAGACGGTGATGGCCATCGGCGCCGGCACGTTGCTGGTGCTGGTGCTGCTGGCCGGCTTGGTGATGCAGCGGCGTCGGCACTACATCGACCGCATCGACTTCGAGGCCCGTGGCCGTCAAGAGCTGGAAAAGCGCGTGGCAGAACGTACCGCCGACCTTGAAGGCCTCAACACCCGCCTCAAGAGCGCCGTGCTCGAACGTGAAAACGCCCAGCAGGAAGCCGTGCGGGCCCAGGACGAACTGGTCCAGGCCGGCAAGCTGTCGGTGCTGGGCACCATGTCGGCGAGCATCAGCCACGAGCTCAACCAGCCGCTGGCGGCCATCCGCAGCTACGCCGAAAATGCCGAGATCCTGCTCGACCACCAGCGCACCGAAGACGCCCGCGGCAACCTCAAGCTGATCGGTGAGCTGACCGGGCGCATGGCCTCGATCATCGCCCACCTGCGCGCCTTCGCCCGCCGCGACCGCCACGCCCCGGAAAGCGTGGCCCTGCAGCCGGCACTGGACGACGCCCTGGCGCTGCTGGCCAAGCGCCGCCGGGCGATGGCCGTCGAGCTGATCCGCGACCTGCCAGAGGCCACGTTGTGGGTGCAAGCCGGCGAAACCCGCCTGCGCCAAGTGCTGGGCAACCTGCTGGCCAACGCCCTCGATGCCCTGACCGAAAAGGCCAACCCGCGCCGCCTCTGGCTGAGTGCCGAACAGCGCGATGGCTACGTCTACCTGTACATCCGCGACAACGGCCCGGGCTTCAGCCGCCAGGCACTGGAGCATGCCAAAGAGCCGTTCTTCACCACCAAGACCCGCACCCAGGGCCTTGGCCTGGGGCTGGCCATCTGCGAAAGCCTGATGCGCGCCCTGGGCGGCGAACTGTTGCTGGCCAACCACCCAGAAGGCGGTGCCCTGCTTACCCTGCAACTGCGCGTGGCGGCACCCGGCGCAACCCTGCCCAATTCGGAGGACCCCTCGGCATGAGCCCCGAGACACTGATCGACAGCCAAGCCCAGGTGATTCTGGTCGACGACGACCCGCACCTGCGCCAAGCCCTGAGCCAGACCCTGGACCTTGCCGGGCTCAAGGTGGTGGCGCTGGCCGATGCCCAAGGCCTGGCCGAGCGCATCGAAGCCGACTGGCCCGGTGTGGTGGTCAGCGACATCCGCATGCCGGGCATCGATGGCCTGCAACTGCTGGAGCAACTGCACGGCCGCGACAGCGAACTGCCTGTGCTGCTGATTACTGGCCACGGCGATGTGCCGCTGGCGGTACAGGCCATGCGTGCCGGCGCCTATGACTTCCTTGAAAAACCGTTCGCCAGCGACGCCCTGCTCGACAGCGTGCGCCGGGCCCTGGCCCTGCGCCGCCTGGTGCTGGACAACCGCAGCCTGCGCCTGGCCTTGAGCGACCGTCAGCAACTGGCCACCCGCCTGGTGGGCCAGTCGCCGACGATGCTACGCCTGCGTGAGCAGATCGGCGCCTTGGCTGGCACCCGTGCCGATGTGCTGATTTTGGGTGAGACTGGCGCCGGCAAAGAGGTGGTGGCCCGCGCTCTGCACGACCTTTCTAGCCGCCGCGACGGGCCCTTCGTGGCCATCAACGCCGGGGCATTGGCTGAATCGGTGGTCGAGAGCGAGCTGTTTGGCCACGAACCCGGCGCCTTCACCGGTGCGCAGAAGCGGCGTATCGGCAAGTTCGAATTCGCCAATGGCGGCACGCTGTTCCTCGATGAAATCGAGAGCATGAGCCTGGATGTGCAGGTGAAGTTGCTGCGTATGCTGCAGGAGCGGGTGGTCGAACGCCTAGGCGGCAACCAGCTGATCCCGCTGGATATCCGCATCATCGCCGCCACCAAGGAAGACCTGCGCCAGTCCGCTGACCAAGGGCGCTTCCGGGCCGACCTGTATTACCGCCTGAACGTGGCGCCGCTGCGCATCCCCCCGCTACGCGAGCGCGGCGATGACATTTTGGTGTTGTTCCAGCACTTTGCCGACGCCGCCAGCCAGCGCCACGGTTTGCCGCCGCACACCCTGCAGCCGGCCCAGCGCGCCTTATTGCTGCGCCACGACTGGCCGGGCAACGTGCGTGAGCTACAGAACGTCGCCGAGCGCTTCGCCCTTGGCCTGGAGCTTGCCCTCGACGGCCAGGCGCCCGCTGCGGCACCCCCCACGGCGGCGGTATTGACCGGCAACCTCAGCGAACAGGTCGAACAGTTCGAGCGCTCGCTGATCGCCGCCGAGCTTGCCCAGCCGCACAGCTCGATGCGCAGCCTGGCCGAAGCGCTGGGCATCCCCCGCAAGACCCTGCATGACAAGTTGCGCAAACACAGCCTCAATTTTGACGGCGGCAGTGGCGGGCACGACGACCAGGAGGACAACCGTCCATGAGCAGCGACAGCCAGTACCTGCAATCCGTACTGCACAGCGACATCCCTCTGACCCGCGAAATGGGCCTGGAGGTCATCGATTGGCAGCAGCACACCCTGCGCCTGCAACTGCCGCTGGCAGCCAACGTCAACCACAAAAGCACCATGTTCGGCGGCAGCCTGTACTGCGCCGCGGTGCTGGTGGGTTGGGGGTGGCTGCACCTGCGCTTGCGCGAGCTGGGCATCGATGACGGGCATATCGTCATTCAGGAGGGGCAGATCAGCTATCCGCTGCCGGTCACCGGCGCGGCGGTGGCCCGCTGTGCGGCACCGGACGAGAAGGCTTGGGAGCGCTTCGTGGCGATGTACCAGCGCCGCGGGCGGGCGCGCTTGACGCTGGAAACCACCGTCAGCAACGCTGGCAGTGACGAGCCTGCCGTGAAATTCAGCGGCCAGTACGTGCTGCACCGCTGACGCACACGCATAGACCGAAACAACGCCTGCTGATCTAGCAGGGGACTTTGTGGGAGCGGGTTTACCCGCGAACACCGGCGAAGCCGGTGCCAGAAACCGGGTTGGCTTCTTCGCGGGTAAACCCGCTCCCACAGGATCATGAGGCGCAGGGTTACGCGTTTTGTTCTTTACACGCCAGATCGATCAAGGCTTGGCGCCAGGCGGCTGTGCGGGGCAAGGCCAGGAAGAACGGATTGAGCAGGGATTCACGCGCCGGGTAGGTGAACGGCTGGCCATCCAGCCCAATCACCTCGCCACCGGCCCCCTCCAATACGCCCTGTGCAGCGGCGGTATCCCACTGCGACGTCGGTGCCAGGCGCGGGTAGCAATCAGCGCTGCCTTCGGCCAGCAGGCAGAACTTCAACGAGCTGCCGATATTGGCCAGGTCCAGCTCACCCACCGCAGCCCCTAACCCTGCCAACAGCGCCTCTTGCTCGGGGCTGGAATGACGACGGCTGGCCACCACCGTGAAACGGCCCTCAGCAGGCGGTGCGTTACGCACCTGGATTGGCTGGGCAGCTTCCCCCGCCTCGGCACGCCAAGCACCCAGCTGGCGCCCACCCGAGTAGCAGCGCCCGTTGGTCGGCATCGAGACCACGCCAAACACCACCACGCCGTTTTCGATCAGGGCGATGTTGACCGTGAACTCTTCACTGCCCGCAATGAATTCCTTGGTGCCGTCCAGCGGGTCGACCAACCACCAGCGGCTCCAGCCCTGGCGCTCGGCCAGCGAAATGTTGCAGTCCTCCTCGGACAGCACGGGGATCTGTGGCGCCAGCGCCAGCAGCCCATCAGCGATGATGCGGTGGGCGGCCAGGTCGGCGGCGGTCACCGGGGAATCGTCGGCCTTGTTGGTCACCGCCACGTCGGCCCGCCAGAACGGCAGAATCGCCTCGCCCGCCAGATGGGCCAGCTTGACCACTTCGTGCATCAGTTGCAGGTCGTTCATTGTTCCAGCAGCCCCCGCTGGATCAGCAGGTCGCGCGCCAGGTACAGCGCCGCCAAGGCACGGCCCTCGGTAAATTGCGGGTGCATGGCCAGGGCCGACAGCTCGCGCAGGTTGACCTTGTCTACGCCCATGGGCTCTGGTTCGTCGCCCTCGAGACGTTCTTCATACAGGTCGGTGGCCAGCACCACCTGGATCTTCTGGCTCATGTAGCCCGGCGACAGCGACAACTCGGTCAGGTGTTCCAGCTGCCGCGCACCAAAGCCAGCTTCTTCCTTGAGCTCGCGGTCCGCCGCCGCCAGCACGTCTTCGCCCGGCTCGATCAAGCCCTTGGGCAGCGACAGCTCATATTCGTCCGTGCCGCCGCAGTACTCCTCGACCAGCACGGCATGCTCGGCATCGAGCATGGCCACGATCATCACCGCCCCGTAACCATTGCCCCGCCCGACCAAGCGTTCATACGTGCGCTCGGCACCGTTGCTGAAGCGCAATTGCACGGCCTCGACGCGGAACAGGCGGCTGCTGGCGACGATTTCGCGGTTAAGGACGGTGGGTTTCTGGCGCATGGGGCAGCTCCTTGGCGTGAACGGGTTACTATACCGTGGCTAGCCGACTGAACGAGAGTTTCCCATGCCTGTTCTTCCCTGGTCTGCCATCGATACTGTCCTGCTGGACATGGACGGCACGCTGCTCGACCTGCACTACGACAACCGCTTCTGGCTGGAGCACCTGCCCCAGCGCTATGCCGAGCTGCATGGCGTGAGCCGGGCCATGGCGGAAATGGAGCTGCAGCCTTTGTTCGAGCGCAATGCTGGCACGCTCAACTGGTACTGCCTGGACTTCTGGAGCCGTGAACTGAAGCTGCCGATCCGCGAACTGAAACGCGAGATCGCCGACCTGATCGCCCTGCGCCCGGACGCCGACACCTTCCTGGCCGCCATCCGTCAGGCAGGCAAACGCGTGGTGATGATCACCAATGCCCACCGTGACTCGCTGTCACTGAAGCTGGAGCGGGTGGAACTTGCGCCGTATTTCGAGCGGCTGATCAGTTCGCATGATTATGGCTATCCGAAAGAGAGCCCACAGTTTTGGGATGCCTTGCAGGCGGATATCGGCTTTGAGCCTGCGCGCAGCCTGTTCATCGATGACACATTGGCGATTTTGCGCAGTGCCCAGCGGTTTGGCGTGGGGCATTTGCTGGCGGTGCGCCAGCCCGATAGCCAGGCGGCACCTCGCGACACCCAGGAGTTTGCAGCGGTCGAGGATTACCGGGATTTGCTGGCAGGCCTGTGATGCTCCTTTTCGCAGGTACAGCGCCGACCTGTAGGAGCAGCCTT